>DATIXS010000033.1:0-7765 GCA_035518335.1 Candidatus Acidiferrum sp. | reverse complement strand
ATTTGACCGAGAGCTTTAAAAAAATAAGAACCTCCTCCCCCAGAAAAGCCGCCGGTTGAATCTACGCCTAGAATTTTCATGAGTCGGACCCATTATCTAATACAAACATTATGCTCTTAACTCGTTGCCACTTAAATAATAAAAACATGATATTTGGTGCTTGCTTTCCATATTTGGACACGTTCTACTATTGCAGCAATAAAAGTGATCGGCAATAGTTGAAAGTCGGTTTTTTTCTTATATGTATTGAGCAGGAAACTTGCTAAGATTAATGCGGGGCATAAGAGCAGTACAAAATGACGTATATTCATTATGCGCCAAGTAATTAATTCGCGATCCCCATATTTCTTATACAAAACCATTCTGTCATCAATAGCGGAAATAGACTTGAAAACTCTTTGTTTGGTCATTTGAACCCAAGGATGGATTGCTACCATACGTTCGTTGAAAAAAATCTTACCATA
Organism: Candidatus Acidiferrum sp.; assembly: GCA_035518335.1. Classification (GTDB taxonomy): domain Archaea; phylum Thermoproteota; class Bathyarchaeia; order Bathyarchaeales; family Bathycorpusculaceae; genus Bathycorpusculum. The sequence goes on along the minus strand of DATIXS010000033.1, from coordinate 7,301 downwards.
TTTCTCACAAACCTCCAAACCAAGTGCTCTGTCGCTTAAATATGTCAAAGATTCATCAAGCCCACCGATCGCAACTACAGCGTCGCGCAAGTAAGCAACGTTCCCTGTCATAAATTTTCCGCCATACCTGTTTTCCATGACGTAATCAGAAAAACTCTGTTTATAATTTTCTGAAACATACACAATTTTTCCTTCAACACCAACGTAGCCTTTTTCGAAACAAGACAGCCCTTCTTCAATCCACTCTGGATTTACTACGCAATCCGCGTCGGTGAAGAAAAGGTATTTTCCAGTGGCTATGTTAGTTCCAGCATTTCTGCTTCCTGCAATGCCTAGCCATTCTTTGTTTCTTATGCATTTTATTCTTGTGTCTTTGAATCCGTTTATTATTTTGCCTGTATTGTCGGAGCTAGCGTCGTCAACCATAATTAATTCGAAGTTTTCGAAGGTCTGTTTCAGTATTGATTCCATGCATCTTGCAACACAGTTTTCACCGTTTCTTACAGGGACAACAACTGAAACAGGTAACTCCATTTTGATGCCCTACCTATTTTTGCCTCTGCAAACTATCGACTTTCTGTATATTCGATTCTTCATGTCGATTGTTTTTTACGATTTATTGTTCGCGCAGTCTTCGGGTTTCAGCTTATAGATGCACGAAAAATCATCAAGATTCTTTGAGTACCATTTGATTGTTCTTCTTAGTCCCTCTTCTAAGCTTACACTAGGCGTAAAGCCAATGAGCCTCTTCATATTGCCGTTAGCGAAGACCTCTTGTACAGTCTCTTCACCTCTTCTCATAGGCAAGTGTACGACTTTTGATGAAGAATTTGTGAGTTCAAGCACTTTATCTGCTAATTCAATTACCTTAACTGGTTTGCCATTGCCGATCTCTACAATCTCTTCGGGAACAACACGAGAACAAATCTCCAACGCCTCAATGGCATCATCAACATATATAGGATCAAGTGTTTGTTGTCCATCGCCAAAAACTTCTAGTGGTTCGCCTTTCACTGCAGCCAAAACAAAATAAGGAACAGCCTTTCTGTATTCAGCCAAATCTTCAGCTGGTCCATAAATGTTGTATGGTTTTACGATTACTGCCTCAAAGCCATACACATGCCGATACAATTGTAGATAACGTTCGCAAGTATCCTTAGTGATTGTATATGGATTGTATTTCCATATGTTGGGTTTAGATGTGAATACAATTCTATTCACTTTTTTTCTTCGCATTGACTCAAGAAGATTTATTGTTCCAAGAACATTTACTCGTTCAGCCTCTAAAATTCTGTGAAAAAGTTCAGTCGTGCCAAGTAGGCTAGCCAAATGGAAAACAACATCAACGCCATCGAGAATCTCATCAAAATTGAAAGATGTAATATCGCCACGAACAGTTTTTGTTCCTAAGGCGCGGGCTCTTACATCAAAGCCGATAACCTCATTACCTTCATTCATTAATTTTCGTACTAGATGTCTGCCTATGAATCCGGCTGCTCCAGTAACTAGTATTTTCAAAGATTACAACTCTCCTAACATTTTTAGAACATTTAAGCAATGTACTAAATAAGCGTTGTTGCGTATCAATGGTTATGTCAATTGCAGCAATTACAAATAAGAATATTTATTACTTATAACTGGTAATTCGTTTGAGTTTTAATGGGTACATAGCTTTAGAATTAAGCTCCTCTATCTATTGGTCGCAAAAAAAGCTATTTTTAGTTGTTTGCCATATACCTTGGGGTTCAAATTCTTTCAAACACTTTGACAGAACGAGAATCATAGTTATCTTTAGGTAACTCCGGCATTGGCAAAATCGATCTCAGTCATGAAAATGAAGCGCTCGATTGATTTGAGGCTTTTCAGCTCAACCCATTATATAACTATACCAATTTCGCAAAAAAACAAAAAAGGGATCTGCAAGAATCCAACCAAAAATGATAAACATATCTTTCATTAACTTCTCTGTAATTTTAAGATTCAAAAACCTGTTGGAAAAAATGAGTAAAGCTGCAAATATGGCCAAGGTTTCAGCCCGAGGAGGTTTTAATCTACTATGGGGTCTGGTGGCCTCAACAGTGATTTCTGCGGTAGGAACAATATTCATCGCAAACAGTATAGGTGATGTTAATTTTGGCTTATTTACAATCGCCTTGGTTGCGCCAAATCTAATCTCTTTGTTCAGAGACTGGGGCGTAAGCACGGCGATGATTAAATACACTGCGCAATACAACGCTGAAGACAAAGCCGCCGAAATAAGAAGTATATTTGTGACCGGGATACTTTTCGAAACCATCTTAGGCGTAGCACTTTCAGCCGTAGCTTTTCTACTCTCTGGACTCTTAGCCTCACTTTATTCGCTCCCTAAAATAACGCCTTTAATTCAAATATCCTCATTCATGATTCTAACTGGAGCCCTCCTGAGCACAGCCCAATCTGCCTTTACGGGTATCGAAAAGTTAGAACTAAACAGCGTTACGCTCATCAGCCAGTCCATCGTCAAAACCGTTGTAAGCATAGTTCTTGTAATAATAGGACTAGGTCCACTCGGCGCGGTTATAGGATACCAAATATCCTTGGTGACTAGCTGTCTGATCGGTGTATTCTTGATGTGGACAATCTACATGAGCTTGCCTAAACCAGCACATGGCAAACTGGAAGTTATGGCTACCATGAAGACCTTGTTAAACTATGGGTTACCAATGCAAATCGCTGGCTTCATTAGCAGCTTCCAAAGCCAATTCTACGCCTTCATATTACCCATATTCGTTCGACCGGATCTGATTGGCAATTACGGGATAGCTAACACTGTCGTCGTCCTAATTTCTTTTTTTTCTGTCCCCATAGCAACTGTGCTTTTTCCAGCTTTCTCAAAACTCGACCCAAAAAAAGACAGAGAAACGCTCCAAAACGCTTATCAATTTTCCGTAAAATATGCCTCGCTTTTCGTGGTGCCTGTCGCCGCTATTGTGATGACTCTATCAGTTCAAGGAATTCATTTATTGTTCGCGGGTAAATACTCGGAGGCACCCCTATTTTTGTCTCTGCTTGCTTTCAGCTCTCTGTTCACCGCCTTCGGTACCATAAGCACTGGCACGCTTATCGCTGGGCAAAGTCTAACTAAATTCAACCTAAAACTCACAATAATCAGTGCAGTTATAGGTTTCCCTGTAGGTGTGGTTCTTATCTCACAGTTTGGCGTTATTGGCCTAATTATAACAAACCTGAGCATTGGATGGCCAAGCACGATCATTGCCTTGCGCTGGTTTAAAAAAGAATATGGTGTAACCGTAAACTGGATCTCATCCGCTAAGATCCTCCTTTCATCGGCAACAGCTTCTGCCGCAACCTACACAATAATAACAATAGCTCCCCTAGGCGACTGGATGAAACTAATCATAGGTGCCATTATCTTCACAGTCGTCCTCGTCATGGTCACACTGCTCGCGAGAACCATCGACAGAACAGACATAAACAACTTGAAAGACATGCTAAAGGAGCTCGGGCCTTTTCGCGGTCTGTTCAACTTTCTCCTCAAAATAATCGAGAAACTAATGAACGCCCTAAAACTATAACCAAACGCCAAAATTAATTAATTTTACCAAGTGTTAAATTATACGCTTCTATAGTTTTTTCAGCAGTCTTTTCCCATGTGTAATTCTTCAGTATATGCTCTTTTAGCTCGTTATTCTTTGGTTTTTCGTACGCTTCCAAAATTTTCTCCTTTATTTCTTCTTTTGAAGACGGATTTACATATGAAGCATAATTTTTGAAGTATTCTTTAGTTGATCCTCCCTTAGTGATAACCAGATTACAGCCTGCTAATCCAGCTTCCAGAGCGCTTAAACCAGGGGTTTCAAACCCGCTTGGTAAAACGAAAACTTTAGCAGCTGCGTATGCTGAAAGTAATTCTTCTGAATTAGGTGACATGTACCCCAAGAAATGGATGTGCGAATTATGTTTGGCTACTTTTTTACATTCTAAGAAATATTCATATTCTAAAGGATTAAAATGCCCAATTATTACTAGAGGAATTTCTATATCCTCATAAGCTTTTAGAAGTGTTAGCATATTTTTTCTTGGTTCGATTCTTCCCACGTATAACACAAAATCTTTCAAGCTGTATTTTTCTATAAAACGATCAGGTTTAGCACTGAAAAAATTTTTCTCAACCGCATTTGGAACAGAGAAAAACTTATCCAGATTTATTCTAAACTCTCTTGAAAGAATTGTGGCTTCTATTCTAGAATTAGGTACTATGATGTTAGCAGCTTCCAAAAAATCTTTATATGGATACAATGTTTTGAAAGTAGGATAGTTATAGTTCTTAAGATTAAAGTAAAACTTTAATCCCTTATTCAACGCTCCCATAATCATCGATGCAGATCTATCTGTTCCTGTCTCGGGCCAGTAGATCGAAGATAATACAATTTTTAACCCTTTAATCTTAGCCAGGTTACATAAAGATAAACACTCAGAATGCATTTGGAAAACATGCAAAATATCGTATTCATCCAATTTATCGCTGAAAGGATCAAAAAATTTCACGAAAACATTATCATTCATTGCCTCTAAATGCTCTTTCGTTTTCTGCATCTGGATCTCAGCGCCTCCAAAAATCTGGAAAGCAATTGGATTAGTATAATACAAAACCTTAATGTGTTCTGTCGACATTACTCTTTCACCGACCTAGTGCATTTTTTTCAATACATGTTCTTGTCCGTATTCACTAGTCATTGGCCAACAAGAATTTCATATCGTGCGATTTGTGCAAGCGTGAGTTCCCGGATGTCCTTCTTTGCCCGGTACGCTTTATACCATTCTACAACCCATTCTAGTGCCTGATCAAGGCGCAGCTTAGGTGACCAGCCGAGCCGACTTCTTGCCTTTGCAATATCCAGCTTAAGAATTCGATCTTCGTGCGGATGTACCTCTTTATCTAGTTCCCAATGCATATCATCGCCCAACATGCCTGCGAGGTGGTCGACTATCCAAGAAACAGGCTTTATTTCCTCATCATATGGTCCGAAATTCCAGCCTTCGGCGAACTCTTGTCCGCAAGTCCATAGGTGCTCTGCCAACGATAGATAGCCGTCTAACGGCTCTAAAACAAACTGCCACGGACGAATCGCACAAGGGTTACGGATGCGAACAGGTTGACCGCTAAGAAAGGCTCTCATGATGTCTGCAAGAAGCTGGTCTTTTGTCCAGTCCCCACCGCCTATCACATTTCCCGCCCTTCCGCTTCCAACTAGAATTCTCGGTTGCTCCAAATCGTTGGCTGAAAAGTATGCTTGTTGAAAAGCTGAAACTACTAGTTCTGCGCAACCTTTGCTGCTAGAGTAAGGATCACGCCCGCCCATCGGTTCATTTTCTCTATATCCCCAAATCCATTCGTTGTTTTTATAGCATTTGTCGCTTGTGACAACCACGACAATGCAGGGTCGATTCAACCGGCGTATTGCTTCAAGCAGGTTTACAGTGCCCATTATGTTCGTGGAATATGTATCAATGGGGTCCTTGTAGGAAGTCTGCACAACAGTCTGTGCAGCGAGGTGGAACACAATCTCTGGGCTATTTTCCTTCAAAACATGCTGGAGAAAGTTGAGGTCTCGAACATCGCCCGTGATGGAAGTGGTACCATTAGAGGCATTTGCAAGCTCGAAAAGATTTGGGTGCGTTGGCGGGGGAAGGGAATAGCCCGTCACTTTTGAACCGAGGGTTTGCAACCAGAGCGTTAGCCAACTTCCCTTGAATCCCGTATTTCCTGTAATTAAGACACTTTTTCCTTTCCAGAATAGCCTATTCATTGCATAACCTCATTCGTTGCTTTAAGTTATTAAGTGTGCAGTACTTTGCTTTTCTGTTTTTTGTTTCGCTAGCTTCGCGCTTTCTTTAGACATGATACAGGTACTACTTCTTTGTGTTGCGAGCGCTTGAATTAGCCCTGCTCGTAAGTAAAGGCACGATTTTTTGAAATTCTTAAGTTACAGACGTTAGCGTGCTGGTTTGTCTCCAAAATATGAACTTTTATTTTTGGGTTGGGCAGTTGGTATTCACCTTGACTTATTAGGCGCTATCTTTTCTACCTTTACAATTGCCGTGCTGACACCAGCAAGAGGAGGCAACAGATGTGGCAGTGTTTGTTCGGCTGTGCAACGTCTAACTATTTCTCTAGAACTAGTCTCAAACCAAGATAATTGAGTCATTTGTTAACCCTGGTTATGGCAAGTGGTGTAAGTTCTATCGTGTTTAAATCAAGTTTGTTTCTTTCACAAATTTCGATAATGGCTTTGGAACTGCCAAGCCACTTATAACTAAAATCGTGCCAAATAATAAAACCGCCATTTTTCACACATTTCAATGCTATCTTTCCATCATTTAAAACATTTTCATAGCGATGATCACCATCAATAAACATTAAGTCTATTTGATTGTAATAAGGTGAAAAATCAAACGTTCTTGAATCCCCAAATAATTGCGTAACTTTGTTTGCGATTTCTTTGTGTTCCTTAATATGTTTTCCCGCTTCAAACGGAGTATTCTGAAACGAGCTAAATAATTGTTTAGGTAAATCCAATGTGTAAATTCTCGCATCTTCCCCAATATTATAAGCGAGATTTACAGTCGTTCTTCCAAGGTAAGTTCCAATTTCGAATATCTTTTCAGCTTTTATTCCTAACGGTATTGCACACAGAAAACGTGTCTCTATATCAAATAGACTCTCAAATTCCCATTTTACAGGAATTTTCACGTTCTCTTCTGATACGTTAATATTATACTTTAAAAGTAAATCATCAAAAAGAATTACATATTTTTGTTCTATTTGCCCAGAACGATATGCATTCGTTGTTTCCTCATATAAGATCCCATCCCAGTCCAAGGCTTGAGACCTTTTTCTCAAAATATATTTCAACGCTTTGAGTAAGCTCTCATGGTTTATCAACTTTTCCATCTCATTCAAGAAATTGTCGGTTGGATCTTGATTCTCTTCCTAGTATCTCGATGAAATTACATAAATAAGAGATTCTAACACAAAAATGTTTTCCCAAATTGTTTGTGAATTACCTTTGCTTGTGACTTATCCTTAAGAGGTCAGTTTTGCAACTTTGTTTTTGACGCTTTCTTAATCAACGATTTCCAATTTTCCGGTGTTGAACTATTGGAAAGCGCGCAGAATGGAACATGATAGGCAAATTTTGGTCTTCCGAAACCGCTTGCGGACACTTTTTCCCTGACAACAAGACCTTTAGCCGTTGACCGTTCGAGATGCTGCTGCAGAGTGTTATGGCTGAAACCTA
>DATIXS010000032.1:0-3800 GCA_035518335.1 Candidatus Acidiferrum sp. | reverse complement strand
ACAGCAAATATTATGAAGCATTGAGCGATCGTTGAGACTAGGTTTTTCCTTCTTACTAAGCCGCCATAAAAAAAGCCTAGTGCTGGGGTCATTAACATTACTAAGGCTGTAGCCATTAAGACCCATGCTACATCTCCAGAGTTTGAAGTCATTGTTGCACTCATTCATTACACCATTGGTCAAGCGTATGTTTTTTTGTATATTGACTGTGCAATTATCTCGTAGAAGTATTTAAAACTATCCGTTTGAGCCTAAACAAACTGATTTATTGAATGAATGTTTAAAATTACAAGTGAATAAAGGTCAGATGCGTATTATTACTTGGAAAATTAACGAAATAATAAATACTCGTTCACAAAATTTGAAAAAATGAACCACTTCAATCTCTCTAAACCGATGCCAAAAAAAGACAATTATAAATTAATTCAACAAGAATCTTTTTTCTAAAATAGATTAAAAGCGAAAAATCACACATTATGTCATTTAACACAAAAAACTTATAATGTAACACCTGTTTCATTGGGTAAGGCGCACAAGATTATGAAGTTTGGGACATTTACTTTTCAACCTCAAAAACCCTATGGCTTTGATTTTAGTGTTTTTCGCGTAAAACCTGAAACTGGAATAAGACTAACCCCAGTACATGATATGCAAAGCAACATCGCTATTTTTGCTGACAATGTCGCTGTTCGTAACCATCCTGATTGGATTTCTCAGTCACCATTGGGTCCAGCAAAAATGGGAAACGCTAACTATAACATTTACTGGGACGTTGTATGCGCAACACAGCCCGAGCATAGAGCTGAACAATTGGATTACATATCAGATGTTGACCGGCAATCACCAGGCATATGGTTAAACAGCCAATACTTTGCAGACCACGGGCACTGCACTTGTTCCCGATGCGACGAGTTATGGAAAAAAAGTGGCTTAAGCTGGTTTGAATGGCGAAGAAAAGAAATCACCGACTATATTGCTCAAGTGCGAGATGTAGTAAAGAAAGAGCTCGTTCTGAGCATTCAACCTGATCCTATTAGCTCGTATGAACGTTATGGAGTAGATTTTGATGATTTGGCAAAGTACGCTGATGCTTTCAACGTTGTTATGTTTAGCAAAAACTATGCCACTCCGTGGTATTGGGAAATGCTTACACGCGGATTCAAGAAACTGCTCAAAAAGCCATTCTACATAAGTTTCTACGTTTTCGGTCCAGGTGACAATCCTAAAGATGTGCCATCTGCGTCAGAGCTGCTAACTGTCAGCGTGCGTTGTGCAAGAGCGGGAAACGATGGCTTCTTATATCTCACAGACGGTGAAAGCCAGCTGCGAGATTTCCAGAAAGCAGCACTTGAACAGGTTGAACTCAGACAGAAATTAAGAAATTATGGTGGTAAACCAGTACAGGAATTCCTTGATTTTGTCTCAAGCTGGGAAAAAACTATCTAAGTTTTTTCTTAGAGATATTTAGTTCGATAATCTTTTTATTTATTTCAAAAGTATTTATGTTTTTATCATATTACCATTGCAATTAAAGGTAAGCTCTGGAGAATGTTCGATTGGAGTTCATTTCAGAAATAGGAAAAGCCATCATTGCGTTATTCATCATTATTGATCCCTTCGGAAACATTCCCATTTTTATAGGCTTAACGGAAAATGTTCCTGAAGCACAAAGAAAAAAAATATACAACACAGCTGTCATTGTCGGAATGATTCTACTACTTGTTTTCGCATTCACTGGTCAAGGCATTATAACTTTTTTCGGTGTATCTATTTATAGTTTTTATGTCGCAGGAGGAATTTTGCTGTTAATTGTTGCTGTCAGAATTTTAATAACTGGTAGCATGCATGAGAATGTTGAATCTGTAGAGAGTTTAGGTGCAGTTCCGATAGCCATACCTCTTCTTGTTGGACCGGGCGCAATTACAACAACCATATTAGATCTTCAAATTTACGATATAACAGTAACAGTCTTGGCAGTTGTAATCGTCTTAGCTATTACATGGTTTATTCTAAGATACATCAATCAAATTTACAAATTACTGGGGAAAACAGGCTCCTTAGTTATATCCAAAGTTATGGCGTTACTTATCGCCGCTATAGCAGTGCAATATATTTTGACAGGTGTGACCCATTTTGTTATTTAGCAAAAGAAGTCTTTATCTAACTGTGCAACTTGATGTAATGTAGTTGTAAGCAACAATCAAACAAAGTTGCAGTTTTAATGGTAAAATAACATAATTAATTAGCAGGAGATTAGAAATCGTGGACGAAACAAGAAAATTTACATTGAATGAGTTAAGCAGTTACAACGGAAAAAGCGGCAAGCCCGCATATGTAGCATATAGAGGCAAAGTATATGACGTAACAGAATCTAGCATGTGGTTAGACGGTGACCATTTGGGCCATGTAGCTGGTGAAGATTTGACCATGGCTATGGATATTGCTCCCCACGGTGAAGAAGTCATAGAAAAGCTTAAGGTAGTCGGTATTTTAGGGTAATTTAGAGACTTCTTAGTTTAATAATCTGAGATTATCTAACAATATTTTGATAAAGATTTAGATTGTTCAGACTTTTTTGAAGGTTTAATATTTCCTCTTCATTTCCACAAAACCAATTTAAGCAGGTATAATCATTAGAAAAACATAGGTTCACTCGTTTTCTAAAATAATTCACAATTTTCTGTTTCATTCAAAAGTGAGAAAATGGAAAGCATAAAAAAGAATAAAGCAATAATGTTTGCAGCGATTATAGTAATTGCAATTTTGCTTGTTGCAATAGTAGCGTTGTACGTCCAAACCCCGCCTAAAACCTTGTATCCAACAGAAATCCGCAATTATCAAGGCCAAAACCTTTCCTCAATAAACAGCGTTTATGAAAACGCAATCAAAGGAACCCAATACATAAACCAAACAAGCTATGAGTTAACCATCACAGGACTCGTGAATAAAACGATTCAAAGCAGCTACGACAAAGTGGTAAACAATCATCAAGCTTACCAGAAAGTCGTAACCATCAACTGTGTTGAAGGATGGAATGCCAAAATTCTTTGGGAAGGCATTCTCGTAAATGATTTATTGCAAGAAGCAGGAGTCAGCCAAAATGCGTCAGTAATTATTTTCCATGCTTCTGACGGCTATACGACCGCGCTCCCATTGGATTACATAATTAATAATAACATAATTTTAGCTTACAAAATGAATGGAGTTACTTTAACGCCGCAGATTGGGTGGCCTTTCATGCTGGTCGCCGAAAGCCAGTATGGGTACAAATGGATTAAATGGATAACACAAATTGAGGTTTCAAATAATACAAACTACTTGGGTTATTGGGAGAGCAGAGGCTACCCCAACAACGCAAACGTCCCATAAAAGAAAATCAATTTCAAACAAACAATAAATAAAACCCTGCCGAATAGTAATTTCAAAAAGTGAACACTATGAAGTTTGAATGCCGAGGTTGCAAAAAATCCTTCTCTGGTTCTGGCTTAACTGTAAACATACACGGTAATGACCAAATGTACTGTGCAGATTGTTATTGGAAACTTCAAGCAGAATATAATAAGAAAAAAACATGTGAAGACTGCGGATACTATGATGAAGAATCCTGCGAGAAATACAAGAAAACCTTGGTACCAGCAAAAGTTGGATTCAACTCATATTTTGTTGAAGCAGAAAAATGCAGAGACTTCACAACAGAGAAAAAAGGAAACCCAAAAAAGAAAGAAAAAGAATTAAGCCAAACCCAAAAAGAGACAACTGCACTTGTCAAAAATCTTTCAGAGAAAGGACAAACACTAACA
>DATIXS010000031.1:0-3143 GCA_035518335.1 Candidatus Acidiferrum sp. | reverse complement strand
TTTTTAACGTTTTCTAAAATTTGGTTGTAAGCATTAATTACTTCAGTTGGGTTTTTTAGGTTAACTATTACACCTCCAGCGTCTGATTTGTGGATTATATCTAGGGAAACGATCTTGAGGACAATTGGGTAGCCGATTTCGTCAGCGTATTTTGCCGCTTCTTTCTCGTTTGATGCAACTCTGAACTCGGTTACGGGGATGCCGTACTCTCTGCAGATCATTTTGGCTTCAGGTTCAAGGAGGGTTTTTCGCCCTTCTTTTTTTGCTTGGCTGATAATTTTTGAGGTCTGGTTCATTGTTATTCTTCCGTAAATGTGTTTGTGTATGTGGATTGTTTTGTAGGTTTAAAATTGTTTTGATGTTTGTTGGCTGGTTTATCTTTTGGCTGCTTATTGTATTTGTGTTGAACACATGAGCATTATATTATAGTAAGACATAATACTTAATAAGAGTAAACTGGAAGTCCTAAATACTGACCAATTATGCCAAACCAAAGCCTCAAACAACTAAAAGAAAACTTCAAAAAACTACAGCCAAACAAAAAAGCAGACACTCAGCCAAAAACGACCAACGAAGATCAAAAAGACACCAAGAAAGGGTTTAAACTGCCTAAATTAAGTTTTAAAAAGAAAGTACCCGAACAAGAACTTCCCACAGTGGCCAAAGCTTTGCCTAAGGGAACTAAAATAGTTGACAAATACTCTTTATACGAGCCCTTCGCCCAAGTTGCAATTGTTCAAGACCCCAAAACAGGCGAATATAAGTACATTCTTGACGAGCTACAACTTGATACATTTGAACGAGGAATATACAACCGCGTTCTAGAAATCTTACTAGCTGAAATTGAATCTCCAAAAGAAGAAATTGCTGATCCCAGAAAATTCTTTGCTCAAGAAGCAAAAAAAATAGTGGACAAATACAGAATCAGCTTAGGTTGGTTACCTGATGTTTCATGGTACAAAATACTTTACCATGCGGAGCGTGACTTAGTTGGCTTCGGCAAAATTGATCCTCTGATGCGTGACCCAAACATAGAAGATATTTCTTGCGATGGAGTAAACAAGTCATTGTATATTTGGCATCGAACTTTTGAAAGTATAGAAACCAACGTTCAGTTTGAAAACGATGAAGGTCTCGATAATCTTGTTGTTAAATTAGTTCACATGTCAGGTAAACATGTTAGTAGCGCCTTTCCAATTGTTGACGCTTCACTTCCAGGAAAACATCGTCTTGCTGTAGCTTATAGACGGGAGATTACACCTTTTGGGACAGCCTTCACAATTAGAAAGTTCCGCGATGATCCTTATTCAATTATTGACCTAATTAACATTGGCACCTTTACCGAGGAAATGGCGGCTTACCTTTGGGTTTGTCTTGAAAACCGTGCCTCAATCATGGTTCTCGGAGGAACCGCTGCAGGCAAAACCACCGCTCTAAACGCCTTGGGTTGTTTAATCAAACCGGGCAGCAAAATCATGACCATTGAAGAGACCGCTGAATTAAATCTCTCAAGTGAAAACTGGGTTTCGCTAATCGCAAGACAAAGTTACGGCTTAGGCGGTAGCAACGTAGGTGAAGTTGCATTATTCGATTTGGTGAAAACCTGCATGAGACACCGCCCTGACCTCATGATTGTAGGCGAGGTTCGAGGTCAAGAAGCATACGTTCTGTTCCAAGCCCTTGCAACAGGCCACGGAGGTATGTGCACTATGCACGCTGAAAATGTTCAGTCAGCAGTCAGACGTTTGACACAGAAACCAATGGACATTTCACCAGCTTACATTCCGCTCATGAACATTGTAATGTCGGTTCAACGGGTTCATATGGTGAAAAACGGCGAAAAGAGAGCATTCCGACGTGTTCTGTCAGTTAATGAAATTGTGGATTCCGAAAAATTCATGAACCCATTTAAATGGGATCCAATTAAAGACCAACAGATCGTTGATTTAGATAGCAGTTTCCTGTTCACTAACATTTCTGAGCGCAGTGGCATAACACGAGAACAACTTGTTGGTGAGATGAAACGGCGCAGCGATGTTTTGCGTTGGATGAGAGAGCAAAAAATTCGAAGCTACAAAGAAGTAGCCTCCATAATCGCAGAATACTATGCCAGACCAAAAGAATTCTACAAGAAAATCCAAGGGAGTGAGGAGGAGAAAGCAGTTGCCGTTTCTTGAGAAATTTGAAGCTCTATCTTTCCGCCTCTTTGGGCGTTATGCACCATTCTACTTAAAAAACACTTTCCAGTCCCTAAAAAATACCTTGGAACTGGGAAGGGTAAGAATTTACTCTGAAACTTATGTTTCGATGATGTTTTTCTGCGCAATATTGACCTTACCAGCATCAGTAATAGGAGTAATTTTAACATTATTTACTGGGTTTCTGCCTCTGCTTATTTTGGTCCCCATTCCACTTTTTGTAATGCTTGGTTTTCTTGCAGTTCCGAAGAGTAATGCAGGCGAAAGAAGCACAAGTTTAGAACAAGATATGCCTTTCGCTGCAGCATACATTAGCGTCATGGCTTCAGGAGGTATCGCACCCTACAATAGTTTCAAGCGTCTCACTCAAGTAGATCTCATGCCAGCTATGCGTAAAGAAGCAAGAGACATAATGAAAGATGTGGAAGTTTTTGGAGTTGACCCCTTATCAGCGCTTGAACTTGCCGCAAAAAAGACTCCTCTAGATACATTCAAGGACTTTTTATCAGGCTATGCCTCAACGGTCATTATCGGCGGCGACATTGGCCATTTTCTTGAGCGAAAAGCAGAAGACATTTTCAAAACTCGAGCACTCCGCGTTAAAGCTGCGGCAGAACGCCTCGGCATGTTGCTTGAAACATTCATTATCGTCATGGTCATGATGTCGCTTTGCTTCTACATACTATTCGCTGTAGGCAATATTCAAACTAGCGCAAGCACCACGGCCAACGCATCGTTGTCTTCGTATTCAGGCATTCTTATGTATACTTACATTTTTACGCCTATGCTGTCATTGGTGTTCATTTATCTCGCTCACAGTATGCAACCGAAAACGCCAAAGGTTGAAATGCGTCCCTACAAAGTATTCGGTTTATGCAGCGTAATCGGCGTAGTTGTGCTTCTGCTCCTGACAAATTTCATGGGCGCAACAAAGCTGCCATTCTT
>DATIXS010000030.1:0-3194 GCA_035518335.1 Candidatus Acidiferrum sp. | reverse complement strand
AATTATTGCCCCGTAAAGGTTAGATCTATGTATTTGCCTTCCAAGTAGTGTGAAAAGTTTTTGAACTAATAGCAATGACTTGTCCCGTTCTTTCTTGTCAGGTATGTCGCTTAGGCTATAATTCATCAAGTTTTGTAAAGTCATAATGTCAGCTAGATCTTCTGTGATTCCGCCAAGAAGAAAACTAGAAAAGTTAGTTATGGCAACTGCACTCAATGTTAATAGGGCAGCGAAAATGACGGTTTTTTCATTCACCCAGAACGTTGTGTTAGAGGTTAATTTTGCTATGAAAGCCGAGAGAATAACTACTAAGCTAGTAATCGAGCCATCGACTAAACCTGCTACAACTTCCATAATTGGTTCTTTCTTTAAAAGTAGGCTTTCCCATTCCTTGCCCAGCTTTTGACCTTGTGCTGTCAGCTGAACTGTATCATCTTTTTCAACGAGCAGCCCTTCAGTAGACATTTCTTTAAGTGCTCGATCCAGCTCAGACATTTCAATGCAGGCATAGCTTACACATACACGATCAACACGGTTTTTGAGCATTGATTTCTTAATCTTAACGCCTTTGCTTAAGTTTAAAAGAACAATAACACGAATAACATCCGGTAACTCTTGGATTTCAAAGGACACTCAAACAGTCACCGTTACAATAACAATAAAATAGCTTTTATTGAAACTAATAACTCTTGTGCGCTTTCAAATCAAATGACTTGAGCTTCCTTTTCTAAACAAGATTATTCAATTCATATTAAGAGATAGAAAAAATTAAGTATTATCCTTCATCAGAAGGGATGAAGTAAATAGTTTCTTCTTCAAGACTTTATTTACAGGCATTCTTAAGAGATTTGTTGCAGAACATTTTGTATTTCTTGATAGTTAGGTTCTACTGCCGGATTGTCTGAAACCCAAACATAACGAACGATTCCATTTTTGTCTAGGATAAAAATTGAACGCTTTGAAACGGTGTAGCCATCAAGCCCGGCAAAATTAGACATCTCCAATCCATAGGTTTTGATAACTTCACGCTTGTAATCACTAAGAATAGGGAAAGGCAACCTGTTTTTTTCTGCGAAACCCTTGTTCGAAAACGGGTCATTAACGCTTACCCCTATAACTTGAGCATCTGAATCGATAAGTCGTGCCATAGAATCACGAAATTCGCACATCTCTTTTGTGCATGTTGACGTGAACGCCCCAACAAAAAAAGCCAAAACAACTTTTTTGCCTCTAAACTCCTTTAGGCTCCTAGGTTCCATATTTGTGTCCGGTAAAGTGAAGTCTTGTGCTTCGTCTCCGATTTTAGTTTTGCTTGACAAAAGAATACTCCTCTCTTCTAGAAAAAATGTAAGCAGGTATAAATGGGTGATGTTTTCAGCTAAAAGCGAAAGCGCAAGGGCAAAACTTGTTTAAAACACAAGCTTCACATTTGGGTTTTCTTGCAATACAAATTTTCCTACCATGGAAAATCAGTAGGTCAGTTAGTTTCATCCATTTGTTTCTTGGAGTAATTTGCATTAGGTCTTGCTCTATTTTCGGGGGGTCATCTTTCTCAGAAAGCCCGAGGCGCTGTGAGAGCCTGCGTACATGGGTGTCTACTGCTATGCCGACAATTGTGCCATAAGCGTTGTATAACACGATGTTAGCAGTTTTTCTAGCAACTCCTGGAAGCTCCAGCAACTCCTCCATCGTTTTTGGCACTTGAGAGTGGTATTTTTCTATTAGGAGTTGGCAGCATTTTTGCAGGTTTTTAGCTTTGTTATGATAGAAACCAGTTGAACGTATGTCTTTTTCTAGCTCTTTTAAGTCAGCATTGGCGTAATCTTCGGGGGTATGGTATTTTTTGAATAGGTTTTGGGTTACTATGTTGACTACTGCGTCGGTTGCTTGCGCGGAAAGCATGGTTGCTACAAGTATTTCTAGTGGGCTAGAATAGTTCAATGCAGTCTTTGCGTTCGGATACTCTTTTTCAAGTAGCCCAATTACTTTTTCTATTCTTTGTTTTGGTTCAAGGCAAATTTCTGGTCTTTTCATTTAGGTGTCTCCTTGGCCTCTTCTACTAATTAATTAATTGTGCCAGGAGAATAAAAGTTTGCTTTCGATTAATGGCCATCTCAACAATTGTTTAATAATTTAGTCAATTACTTCAAATTTGCGAATGTTTATTTGTAGATTTTTGCGTAATGTTTATATATTTTTCAATAATTTGAAAATATGTTATAGCCCTGCACGTGGTCAACATGGTAAATCCTACAAGAATAACAGTAGCATTTGACAAAGCAACAGCTGACTTACTGGAAAAAATAAGCACCGAAGGGCAAGTATCACAAAGCGAAGTTATGCGTCGTGCCCTAAAATTCTACAATGAAAACAAAGCTCTTGAAGACCCGATAACCAAGAAAAAAATTCTTGCATATGGCGATATGCTTCTAAACGGCGAACACGTGATCATAGATGTTGATCATTGGCTAATGTTTTTGCGATTAATTGCTTCATCTCCAGAGCAGGAAAAGTTTTGGAGTGAACACAAAGAAGTAGCCCGAGCCCATTGGGAACAGCTAAAAACAAAAGTACACTCAGTTGAAGAAATGTTGGTTCGCCTAGAAATATGCAACTTTTACCGTTTAACAAAAAACGCCCCAAACGACTATACACTGGTATTGGTCTCTGAAATTTCTAAGGATTTCATAAGGATATTTCTCCAAGAATACTTTGCCGCAATGGGAGTTAAGGCAGAGATAAAAGAGAACCTAACAAAGCTCAGGGTCACGGTTAAACCCAGCCTCACAAGAACTTAAAAGATTGCACAAAACTTTTACCTATCCCTAAGCAACCAATACTCTACGGTGACAAAGTTTGACTATGAAACTGAAAATAGATGGAAAAGAAATACCTCTAAATGAGTTTGTAGAAAAATTCATTAGCGGAAGTATCACAGGTTCAGTAACTACTCTTAAGGGAATAAAAGAAGATTGGAAAAAAATCGAGATTGAAATTCAAAAATAAATTTATCCCCTAAATTCAACAGTGCTCTCGATTTCAGCAAACACTTCTTTTTTAGCTTTGCATATTGGGCAAATGTAGGGCGGATCCTCTCTGTAAACAACATAACCGCATTGTTTGCAATACCACAACTTCTTCTTGACTGTTGATTGTGGCTTTTCGGCTTGCGAAGTAGGTGATTGAGTTTCGGA
>DATIXS010000029.1:0-2772 GCA_035518335.1 Candidatus Acidiferrum sp. | reverse complement strand
TTTGATTTTCAAAGTGCGATAAGTCAGATTCACCTCCATTCAGTTGCGGGAGTTCATGATTTGCTAGGCGTCAAAAACCTTGACGTGTTATCGTTTGAGTATGCAGCTTCGCCTGGCAACATTGATTCTGTCCCTAAGAGTATGTTAGAGAAATCAAATAAGCAAATTAGAGTAGGTGTTTCCAGAACAGACATTGATGCTATCTTTGCTGAACTGTATGAGAAAGGCATAGCTGAGCCTTCAGCTGAGCAATTGGTTGAGCCGGAAGAATTGATAAAGAAAAGGTTTAGATTTGCTAAGGAAAAGTATGGCGAGCTGATGACTTTTACTGGTCCTGATTGCGGGTTAGGTGGGTGGCCCAACCAAGAAGCAGCTGAATTACTATTGAAACGTACAGTGAAAGCGGTAAAAACGGTCTAATTTTTGCTAATTTGCTTATAATAAAGAAAAAAGAAAAGGTTTTGTTTACTGGGATTGTTCAGGTTGCTGT
This sequence comes from Candidatus Acidiferrum sp., assembly GCA_035518335.1. GTDB lineage: Archaea > Thermoproteota > Bathyarchaeia > Bathyarchaeales > Bathycorpusculaceae > Bathycorpusculum. Next base: position 2,282 of record DATIXS010000029.1, on the reverse strand, counting down.
GCCAGTTCCGCATTTGGCATTGTTCTCTTTTTTGACGCTGCCTGAGCTTGTTGTGCTTGGGTTAAGTCTTTGAAGCCAAAGGTTCCAACTGGTGGCCAGCCTGCTTCAGGCATAACTGATGGTACTAGCATGATTGTGTTTGTTTGTGACTGCTGACCCAGCTCATAGAGTATGTTCATCCATCTTAGTCTTAGGCCCTCGGGGCTTGCTTCGTAAGCTTTTGCTGCTTCAATCATTTTTTGTGAGGCTTCGAATTCTGCTGTGGCCAATGTTACCCTTGCCATGCGTTCTCGTTCAGCTTGTGCTTGGCGGCTCATGGCGTCTTGTAAGTTGCCTGGTATTATGACGTCTCGGACTTCAACGGCTGTAGCTTTGATGCCCCAGGCTTCGGTTTTCTCATCTATAATTTCGCGTAGGTGTGCTCCGACTTTTTCTCTTTCCGCAAGTAACTCGTTGAGGCTAACTTTGCCAATAACTTCTCGCAGAGTTGTTTGCGAAGCTAGTTGGGTGGCTTGATAGTAATTTTCAACCTGCAAAACTGCCTTCTCTAAATCTACAGGTTTCATATAGAGAACTGAGTCAACGTTAACGGGCACATTATCTTTAGTTAGTGTGGATTCTGTTCGGAATTGTATAGTGTCTAGTCTGGTGGAGATCTTTAATGGTGCTCGGTCGATTAGAGGAACAAGATAAATTATTCCTGGACCTCTCATGCCCACGTAACGTCCGAGCCTTAAAACGGGCATACGCTCCCACTCTCTTAAAACGCGGATACCACTTAACAGGAAAAGTGCAACAACTATAGCTATAAAACCTATTATTGGGGTTAAAACATCAGCCAACTTTCACACCTTCAACTAGTGGTATTCGGTGGTTTGGAGAATTAAGCTTTTTGCTCAGTTGGTTTTACGACAAGAAACATGCCGTCCATCCCTACAACTTCCACCGATTGTCCAGCTGCTATGTCGCCTTCTTTGGCTGTGGCTTCCCAGAATTCGCCCATAACTCTAATTTCACCTTTAGGTTTAAGATCGCTGGTTGCGACGCCTTTTGCTCCGATTAAGGCTTCTTTCCCCGTTTTTACCCGTCGAAACTGAGCTTTGACGCCTACATAAAATATGACCGCAACAATCAAAGCGACAATAATGAGTGTTGCTGCAAGAGTAACTTCTACTTGAACAGCAAGTCCATAAAATGGTGTTCCAGAAATTGCTGCATAAAACAAGAAAACCGCAATAGTTGCTAAAATCCCAACGAGAAAAGCTATCCCAGCGTGCATGCAAATTCCTTGAATAGGGCATAAGCTTTAATTTGCTTATAAGGCTCGTGTTTGTGCAGATTTGCTGCAATTTTGTTCTTTTTGTCTTAGGTTGCTTTTTTGGTTTAAAGCTTGAATTGGTTACAGGTTGATACATTTTTTGACAATATTTGACAAATTATGAAAAATATGACAATATTAGAAAACAAAAAAATAAAAAAAGAAAAGGTTTTTTCGCTCTAATCCCAAATGATGACGATAGGAGCAGTTGAAGCAACAGCACTTGCATTGCTGAGTTGCGGCATCGGGTATGGTGAGCGTCGAAGTGGCGGCGGATGCATCGGCGTCGGCGGTTCAAGCTCTAACGGAATTTGCTTTATCAGTCTTCTTCCTCTCCATGAACTACAGGAACAATGGTTGTTTCGATGAGGTTTTCTTTACGGATAATTGTCAGTTTGATTTCTTTGTCGATTACGTCTTCAGCTAATAATCTTGGCAGGTCATAGAAGTCTGTAACAGGTTTATCGTTGAATTTGACGAGAACATCGCCCATAGCTAAACCTGCTTTGCGAGCTGGAGAGCCTTGTTCAACGCTGAAAATCATTACTCCACTTTCCTGTTCTAAGCCTGCTTGTTCGGCAATTTCCTGTGGAATAGCAACAGTGTTTGCGATTATGCCAAGATAGCCTTTTTGAGCTATTTTTCCCGTCATTAATCTGTCAGCAACTGCCTTTACCTTGTTTATTGGGATGGCGATGCCTCTTTGCCAAACATAAGCCGTGTTTATTCCAATTATCTTGCCTTCAACATCTATAAGTGGTCCACCGCTAAAGCCGGGGTTTAGTTGTGCGTCGGTAGCGATTACATTCTCCATTGCTGTCATTCCACGCCAGCCTCTTATTGTGCTGTTTACGCTAGTTACGATACCAGTTGTGGCCGTTGGTTGGTTTCTGTTAAATGGGTTCGCAAGAGCGAAAACATATTGGCCAACACTTAGTTTTTCTGAATCACCCAACTCTATTGG
>DATIXS010000028.1:0-7785 GCA_035518335.1 Candidatus Acidiferrum sp. | reverse complement strand
GCCCGTCCTATACATGTTGATTCATTGTTGATGGATCGCTGCGATATATGATTTTTTTGTCTGTTTTCCTAGCTATTAGACTTTTTGATATGGAATTTGGTGCAATTTTTTTTCTTTGCGTTTTAGATTGCTTTCTTGATTTGGAGCTTGCTGCGTTTACAGGCTGCGTACAAATTCGGCCAAATTTGGCTAAAAAAGGTTAAAAAAAGGACAAAAAAGGCTAGAAAAGTCCGAAAAGTATTTGGAAAATGGTTATTTCACTAGTTCGAAGAGTTAATTTCAAGTGCAGTACAACTGCAAAAAAATATAATTGGAACAAACCGCATCTTGTAATCAGTGACATTTGGGTCAAAATATCGCCTCACAGATTTGTGTAGCTGTCGTAGGTCATAGATACGGCTGCTTTTACAGCTAAAAGTTAAATCTCACAGTATTACTGTTTGTATAATGCTTCATTTATGTAAACGCAGTTGTTTAGGTGTGCAACTGTACTTTTGAGTATCATTTAGAAAGGTTATGTCGATGTTTGCCTATATCTGTTTGAGCGATGAATATTGACAGTTAATATGTACGATAGCAAAGTGTTGTCAGGCCATGAAGCGGCCGAAGCACTAAACAAATATATCCGAAAACTTGAAAAACGAAAAGTTGAAGGCTTAACAGAAAAACAAGTTTACGCTCTAGTCAAAACAGCCAAAATACTACGAACCGAAATTATCCGAACCAAAGTCAACTAAAAACATAAAATGCAACCCCAACCAATAGAACCTCTCTCTCAGCTAAACTGCGACAACTTCGATCAACATAGCATATGCTTCTACAAAAAACTTGTGTTTGGAAACTATTTAGATTAGGGCCACGGTTCCCGCTACTCGGAGCTTTGCACCCTCAAGATACATGAGCACCGCCTTATCGTTCGGGTGGTACGTAATGGGTTTTTCAAAAGTTAAAGTTAAAGTTGGCTTTTTCAAATCAGCACCCTCAGAGACGGCTTCGACCTTAGCGGTTATAAATTGCGTCCAGTGACCAACATGCATGACCATTCCCTGCTTAATCGGCATCTGCCAATACTTAACAAGGGAAGCATGCGTTTCGAGCTTAGATATAGTCTTAATTGATGGATCGTTCGTTAAAACTGCGCCACGGTCTAAATCTTCTACCTCAATGTTTTTTAGCGCTAGGCCAACTCGATCACCTTCACCTGCAACGTCAAATTCGTCGTCATGCTTTTGGATGGAGCGAACCTGCGCTGTTTTCCCGCCTGGAAAAACATTCAGTGAAGCATGTTTTTGGATTATTCCGCTTGTAACTACTCCTAGTATGACGACTCCTACACCTTTAACGTTAAAGGCATGATCAACTGGAACAGTTCCATACGCCGCTCCACTAGAAGTTTCTGTGGGTTTCTGATTTGCAGCCTCTAACAACAACTTTTCTCTCAAAGCCATAGAGTCATCTGATAAGAAATCGTATTTTTCGAGGCTGGTTCCTTTTATAAGGGGCTCAACTTTTTCCTTGGGAATATAGTTTCGCAAAATAAAGTAACCTTTCGTTATATTTGCGCATTGAAGCATTACTAAGCATTCGCCAAAAGTTGCATCGATTTGGTCCACAACAACAACGGCTTCTTTTGACAGAGAGACAGCGAAGAAGAGAGGAGCTAGCCTTTCAGGATACCGTTCTGGTTCAATCAAAGTTACTGTATCTTCACCTTTCTTAATATTGTAAAATGTTATGTCTGTGGACGTCCCTTTTTTGCCAATACTTGCGCTATAGCCTAAAGCACCGATTACTGCGACTGTAATATTCCCCATATTATCAACCCTTGAATTGCCGCATTTTCTATCCTCGCCCTAAAGATAAGCATTATGAAGCAGCAGCAAAGTTTTCTAATAGCAACATTGATGTGTTTAATTGCATGTACGAAAGGTTCTTAAGGTATTGGGCATTTCTCCTAACGGAAATAGAGTTAAAATTTACAGCAAAACACAACCTTAACCAAAATTGAGGAGTTTGTGTGTAGCTGAAAAGGTTAAAATAGTCCGATGAAGAGGTGAAATGGTATGGAAAATATTTACGCAGCAATGCTCCTTCACAAGGCAGGAAAAGAAATAAACGAAGAATCAGTTACAAGCGTTCTTACAGCAGCAGGACTCACAGTCGACCCGATACAAGTAAAAGCGCTCGTAGCATCACTCAGCGAAGTAAACATTGATGAAGCAATCAAAGCAGCACCAACAATGATGGCAGCAGCCCCAGTAGCAGCTCCAGCAGGCGGCGCAGCGGCACCATCAGCAGCACCACCAGAAGACAAGAAGAAGAAAGCTGAAGAAGAAAAAGCCAAGGAAGATGCAGCGCTAGAAGGATTAGGCGCCCTATTCGGGTAAATTAGCCTCAACTTTTATTTTTAACCATTTTTCCAACAATAATTTGTTTATAAAGTCTATTTAGTTTCCATTATAGATTTATTACTTTCAATGCTCTCTCCTATGTTTCTACAACACGTTTCTTCGCTTTCTTTTTAAGGCGACAAATCATTTCTTTAAGTTTAGCAAATCTGGGAAAATGAAAAGGAGATGACATATTTGAAGCAGGCAAAACTGTTTGGTTCTGACAATGAAGCTAAAATATTGACTTCGCTTGAATACTCAAAGGCAGAAGCAATCGCCATAGAAGTTGAAGCAGCAGTCAAACCCTTATGCTTAAAGCTCAAAATTGTAGGAAGCATCAGACGAAAAAAGCCACAAGTCGGCGACTGCGACTTTGTCGTATCAGCAACAGACACTAATTGGGCTAAAATTCGTCAAATTCTAAGAAAATCAAAAGTAATTTGCTCGGGACCAAGCCTGATAAAACTTAATTATCCTGTAGACGACTGCCTTTTTCAAGTTGATTTTTACCGTGCAACAACCCAGAATTTTGGTATTCAAGAGCTCATACGCACAGGATCGGCTGACCATAACATGTGGCTTGCAGGATACGCCATATCAAAAGGGTATAGACTAAAATATAGTTCCGGATTAATCAAAGACGACGTTGTGATGGCTGGAGAAACTGAGGAAAGTGTTTTTTCGGTCTTAGATTTACCATGCCCTCCACCTTCAATGCGAGAAGTGCTAGATCAAAAACCTGTTTGGCTAACAAATCAAAACTGAAACGAATTAGACAATTAACTCGACCTTATTCGCTTAGAAATGAATGAAACAGAGTCTTTTTTAGTGAGTAAACTCAAAGATTAAAATGCGAATTAAATATGCCAACTATAAAAAACGCGAAAACAAAAGCAGAAGACGATGCTAAGAAGGCTGCTGCAGATGTCAAGAAAGCTGGCGTAAAGGTAGCACAAGAATCCAAAAAAGCTGCCGGAGAAGCCAAGAAAGCTGGGGAAAAAGTAGCCCAAGAAACCAAGAAAGCAGCCAAAAAAGTAAAGGAAAAAATGTAGAAAAGCGACTTATTGCTTAAATCCATTTTTCTTTTTTTATTAAAATTGCAGAAAACGTCGAGATAACTTAACGAAGAGTATGACGTTGAAACTTTGGATGTAAATAAAGTTTATTTTATTAAGTCGTTATTTGGAACTACGTCTTTACCGGGTTGCTGAGCCCCGGGAGGAAGAACAACTTTTTTTCGTCTCGCTGACAATAACTGCCAAGCGATGATAGGTGCCCAACCGCTAATAATCATAACAGTTCCAGGGAAACCACCGATGTTTCGCCCCACTATAGGCTGAAGCCAATTTATAATGTCTGCAAGGAAGGCTTCCCAAATTCCAAAAGCTACCGCAATTGCAACAGCAGCAATCAAAGCGGTTCTCTTGCCAAATTTATTGTATGTTTGAACAGCCAGAACGCCTGCAAAGAAAAAGTCGCCTAACCCTAGGCCTCTTGCTAAAATTCCACCTGTTGCTGAGTAGACAAAAGGTACGTTTGGCAGATAAACCAACACTGGAAGCCCAAGGTTGGTAAACGAATGCGCGGCAGTAAGCATAACTGGAGTTCCTATAACTAAGATAATATCCATAGTTGTCAAGAGGACCGCGAAAAGCCCCACCGTTTTCCAGCTGAACATTGAGCTTAGATAAAGGATTATCAAGACGGCGAATGTTAATCCGAAAACGTCCATAAGATACGGAGACCAAACTGCTGCGGTACCTGAGTTGTAAATTACATTAAAGAAGACAAATAAGAGAACAAATATTGCGGGAGGTTGGACAGATACAGTCCAACGCTGTTTAAGAGATGGCTTGTACTGTTCGTATATTGCAACGCTGAAGCAAAAGATGGCGAAGCTTACAAATGCAATAACACGATATATTGTATAGATATCTCGAAATGGAGTTAGAGCGAGAAAAACTGCCACCACGATGCCCGCTGCTCCGAAACCTACTGAGAGTATTTGTGCCCTAATTTTTGCTATATTGGAAAATACGTATGAAATAGTGAAGAGTAGCATAGTGTATGATGACATGAAAAACACTAGGAGAATATCTTCAAAAATTGCCCCTGGATTAATCATGGCAGCATATGCTAAAGCCGAAACTATAATCGCCATGAAAATCACAAGAAGAATTATGTCTTTTGTCTTGAACTCTTTTTGCTCAACTGTTGTCATTAGCCTACCTTGAACGCGTTTGTTCAGAAACAAAGCAACGGTAACTACAAGCAACAGAGCGATTGGCATAGCCACGTCGAGTGAGGGCATAGAGAGCAGAGTAATCAAAGTTGCATTTATTTGTTTAGATAAAAAAATTAAAAAAGGCCTGCTACCTTAAACAGCAATTAACATTTTGAATGAAACTAGTATATAGAAAAAAATCTGATTGTTGGCTTTTGGGTGAGTCTTATCGCTATTTTCAATCAGATTTATTTCATACCTTCAACAGATATAACCGAGGATAAGCAGATGAGCGAAGCGAGCGATAAAAAGGACTGGCGTGAGAGAGCGAAATCGTGGATATTGAGGTTCGTAAAATTCAACATTATAGGCATTGCTGTTTTTCTAGTTGGAACAGTAATTTATGGAGCAGCTTTCCCAGTTTTAGGTGAGTGGACATGGGTGGTAGCCAGCGCTTTTGGCGGCTTTTTGCAGTTTGTGTTGTTAAATTATTTCAACAAGAAGAAGAAAGGCGTTATTTTTCAACAATGCAACAATAAAGGATAAAGAACCGCAAATTCAAAAAAAATAGCTGAAATTACCCAAACTGCATATTCAAAATAGCTAAAGAAGCCAAAAGCGCTTCTTCAGTCCTAACCGTTGCCGTTCCCTGCTCAGGAATCATATTTACTACAAAATCAACAATCGCCTCAAGCTTCATGCCCTCCTCTCCGGCAATTTCATGCAATCCACGCGACGGAGCGCCAAACGCAACCAAAACTCGCCCGCTACTCCTCCATTTTTCACCTATTTTGTCAAGGACACTCATAAAGTGGTCACCTGCTCTTGCAGTTGCAATCCGCAAATCAAAATTCCCTTCAGTCACCATTTTTCTAAATGAACGTTTTTCTATGCGAACCTTGTACCCCCAGTAAACTGGAATATCTTCTCGGTTTGCGGTCTGAACCTCAATTAGCTTGCCAATGTTAACTATTTGAAGAGTTAAGCGGTCGCCCACAGCAAACAGTTTTTGCCTCAAAAGTGCAGGTTGCTGAACCCCAATGTCAACAACTAAGCCTTCTTTGTTTTCGGACAAAATTACGCCCTCGCGGTACTCGCCCACTTGCAAATGCTTTGTTTTTCCGCTCAAAGGGTGATGCGGCGTGCGCAATGGAGGAAAAATTCCAGCAAATTCCAATTCTGGCTCAAGCTTAAACAACCGTTTCCTTAGATATTGTGGAGTCTCCAAATAACCAAGTAAAAGCGCAATAAAATCTAGATCCCTTTGCTGGTCCGCTTTGAGAACGTCTGGGTAAATTATGATTTCGTCAACTCGGAAAATCGCTGCCGAACGTCCAATTAACCCAATTTTCGCTGTTTTCTCCCTCAGGTGGGGAGTGTCAGAGATTGTGGATGCTGGGATAGCGATTGAAATTTTCTTTTTGTCCATAGCTATTTCTGCCTCTTGGCTTGTTATCTGCGGTGAGCTTAAAAGACGGAAATGAGATATAAAACTGCGTGTTATTTGGAGGACCCTACATTGACGACAGCGCTTTTAGATAACGTTGAAAAAATAAATGCGATTGATAAGAGTGGAATGCTAAGTTTTTGCATTAATGCACCTAAACATTACCGAGAAGCAGCTGCCATAGCTCAGAAAATCTCAGTGAACATCCCTAAACCAGACAATATCATCGTTTCTGGATTAGGCGGCTCAGCAATTGGCGGCGATTTGCTCAAAGATTGGGTCAGAGATAAATCCTCAGTACCGATTGAAGTGAACCGCGAATACCATCTGCCAGCATACGCTGGAAAGAAAACCCTCGTGATAGTATCCAGCTATTCAGGCGAAACAGAGGAATCGCTGAGCGCTTTTCTCGAAGCCCTGAAACGCAGATGTATGGTCTACTGCATCAGTAGTGGTGGCGCTCTCTTGAAGTACGCCGCAAAGCACAATGTGCCTTTTCTGCAGGTCCCGTCCGGTATGCCTCCCCGCGCAGCGTTGCCCTACATGTTCATTCCATTAGTCATTTTCATGCAAAAAACTGGTTTGGTAACGGGAGTTTCAGTTGAACTCGAAGAAGCTTTAAAGCTTCTGGAAAAAATCAGTGCCGACAATTTGCCTCAGAAACCATCTATCGATAACTTTGCGAAGACCTTGGCGTTGGACATCGATGGAACGGTTCCTGTAATCTACGGTTTTGGTTTCTACCGCGGTGTTGCCCAACGTTTTAAGCAGCAAATCAACGAAAATGCAAAATACCCAGCAAAATGGGAAGTCTTCCCCGAGCTCAATCATAATGAGATTGTCGGTTGGGCAAGCAGCGGCGACTCCTGCAAGGGGTTTTCCATTATTTTCCTTCGCGACACGGATGAGCCAGTGGAGATTAAGAGCAGAATCGAAACTACAAAACAAATCATAGGCAACTCCGGTTTGAAAATGGTTGACCTTCAATCGCAGGGCAATAGCGCATTGGCAAAGATGTTGTCAACTATAGTTGTCGCCGACTTTACAAGCAACTACTTAGCTGTGCTGCATGGAGTGGACCCTACGCCAGTTGAAGTTATTACCCACCTAAAAGGCACGCTACAAAAGAATGGGTTTAAAGAGAAAATAATAAGAGAGCTAGAAAAAATCTAGCTTACGCCTATCGCTTGATCCATTTCTTTTTCCAAGCCACAACCACCAAAGAAACCCCTATCACAACTGCCACAATAATGCCAACAACAATTAAGTAAAACACAGTTTGGTCAAGCCCAAGAATTTGTGGGCTCCACATGTTTGTTGCAGTCGCCTTTGCGTGGATTGTGTAATTTGATAAATAATCGTTGCTTTGTGTGTAGACGCCAGTTGCTTTATCCCATTCCTTGTTTCTCTCTGTTGTGTTAGTGTACGTGATCAATCGGTCGGCGCTAGCGACGGTCTTATGCAGTTGTCCTTGAATAGTTACATTGCTGCCCAATCCTGAATCGTAGAAATAATCGCCAGGGTTGAGGTTTGCAGGGATAATTATCCACGCTTGGACTTGTCCAACGCTAAAATTGAAGAGCCTAACACCGCTTGAAAATGTACCGTTAACATATCTAACGGTGACATTAGCGTGAAACGCTGTACCCTCAACATCTAAAATCTGAATTTTAGCCCAATTCAAATTTTGCTCAGGAGGCGGAGTGCCAGTTGCACTGACAGTG
>DATIXS010000027.1:0-2849 GCA_035518335.1 Candidatus Acidiferrum sp. | reverse complement strand
CGGCATCACTAGTTTTTTTAATCGTCAATCCTGTGGTGACTAAATCATCAATCAAAAGAACTCTATCTCCTGATGCTAAGACACCTTCGACTCTTCGCTCTCTACCATGAGTCCGAACACCTTTGCGCACATAAAGGAAAGGTTTTTTGAGATTATAAGCGACTTGGGACGCAAAGATAATTCCTGTAACTGGCACCCCTACTATTCTATCGAAGTTTTTTAGTCCAATTTCGTTGGTTATATATTCAGCGTAGAAGTCGCAAATTTCTCTAAAAGCATCTGGAAAGCTTGGTATCACTCTTAAGTCTATATAATATGGACTTGCTTTTCCACTTGATAGTTTGAATACGCCAAATTTTACAACATCAAGTTTGAGAAGTATGTTTGCCATTTGGTCCTTCTTTTCTTGATCTGCTTCTTCCGTTTTCAAATTCATCACTTCCTCTTCGATACCTGATAAATCTTGTTTATTTGTGGAATCAAGCATGCAGTTCTTGGCAATTCCTTCTTTAATATTTCAGCAAACTCTGTTTGGCTTGCGGGTGTTGCTGCATGATACGGCACAGCGACTTGAGGTTTAGTTAATCGTGCTATCTCAAACCCCGTTGTAGGTGTTGCGCCTGGGGCTATGCCGACAGTACAGAAAACCACGTCGAATTTCTCTTTTTGTCCCATGGCTGCGAGTTCGGGGAATGGCAGACTGTCTGCTGTGTGGTAGACTTTTACTTCATCTTCGCTAGTTACAATGTAAGACACTGGAGCCTGGGCTGGATGGTTGCATTTTTCTGCTTTTACCGAAACTTCACCGATTTTTAGTTCAACTCCAGGCTTGACTTCATGAAGTTTTTCCGCGGGAATTGCATGTTGAAGTTTTTTGGTTGAAGCAGCATCAGCTATTATGATGCAGTTTGTTGCTTTCTGAACTTCAATAATGAGTTGTGGATCCAAATGGTCATAGTGTTCATGAGTTATTAAGATTGCATCTACGCCTTGCAAGCTTTTGGACTTGACGTCAACTGGATCAATGACAAGGGTTTTACTTGGGGTTTTTAGCAAGACTCCGGCATAAGAGTTTAACCAGACAAATAGGACAGCGTTTTTTTCTGGTATTTTCTGTATCGACATAACTTGATTCCTCAAAACCTATTATGTGTTATGCGTTTTAAAGAAGTTGCGTTATTTAGTTTTCTATCGAACACAATATCAATTAATCTCTTCCCGATTGCATCTTTTATTGGATTTTCTATTTTGTTTTCTGTTCAACAGAAGTCTTGCAGTTACCTTTGGGAATAATGGTTATGTAGGCAAATAATGTGATAGGGCATAATTGAGAAGAAGAACAACAATGGGATCACTGAAAAATTTAGGTCAAGGCTTTCTAGTAGCAACGGCGCTGATCTGGATATTCAATATAGCTTCACTTTTCATAAACGGTGACGCTTGGATAGCATTACTTTACCTACTAATACTTCTTATTCCATTAACAAGTTTAACTTATCTAAAACTCAAAAACCCAAAAACTCAGGCATCGTACGAGGACCCCTCCCTCCATCTCTGCCTTTCCGTCTATCCTTCCAAATGGCGGAAACTACTTTTTTCTTTCCAAGGTGTAGCATTGGCATTCTGGATGTTTGATTTAGCTACAACTTTCTACGCGATTAACGTTACAGGCTTAGCTGTGGAATTGAATCCTTTGGGTTGGCCGCTAGGAATTTTAGGGGCACTCTCATATTACGCTCCAACATTGGTCTTTTCGTATATTTTGCTCTTTAAAATTAAAGACAAAATTTCGCTGTATGCAGCCATACCATTAACGCTAATGACACTTGCCATGAGTGCAATGAATTTGATGGCGGGGGCACAAAATTTCCAAGTGTTTGTTGACACTGCAACATTGACAACAGGGGTACGATCTGGACTTATGGCCGTGATCGGTACGGTAAGCTTGACAATGCCGTTTGCGTTAAAAAGAAAGGTAAATCAGCCTAAAGCCGTTTTGCCATAACGTATGCATCTTCGCCGTCCGAGTAGTACCCACTCAGAGTTCTTGTTACATCAAAACCAAGCTTCTTGTAAAGCGAAATTGCAATGTCATTTGTGACTCTGACTTCTAGGAAGCATTGTTTGGCTTTGTAATACTGCATGCCCTCCAATGCTCGATTGATTACTGCCTGGGCAATTCCCTTACGTCTGTGCTGCGGCAAAACCGCTATAGATACAACATGTCCTTTTTTTACTAAGCCGCCAAAACCATAATTTGATAAACCGACTTCTATGCGGCACATTATGTAACCTGCGATTACCCCATTTTCTTCTGCCACAATAAAAGTTTCGGGAAAACGCTGATGCAAGTCCATAAAAAAAAAGTCGGTGTAATTTTCTGGCAAACAAACGCGGTTGATTTGCATCACGCTTTGTAAGTCATCAGGTAAGAATTTGCGTAGCTTGAAGGTTTGTTGCATTCTTTCGCCTTCTTAAACCACATTTCACTGTTATAACTTAAAGTTTACGCTTTAAGCGTCAATTATTTGCTTATTTAATTTTGTAGGGAGACTGTTTAAGTCTTTATTTCTTCAGGCGCCTTAAACACCGGTAAAGTATAGCATCCCTGAGGCATCGCCCAAACCCTTGAGGCAGATCCAGCGATCTTTAAGGCTTCAGTTAAAGCGTCGTTTACTGCTCGTGCAGTTTTCAGTTTAAAGATACTTGTTGCATAATAGTCTGGCAAAGAAGACACCAAAATTATTTGGTGGTTTTGCAGAGCTTTCAAAAGATAATATGCCTTATGACCACCCATAACAAAGTTACGTCTGATCTCGCGTTCAACATTTTTCAAATCGCCTAAACGT
>DATIXS010000026.1:0-3983 GCA_035518335.1 Candidatus Acidiferrum sp. | reverse complement strand
AAGGGTTTTTGGTTTCGGTGCTTCGTTGCTCGAAGCCTCTGCAAAGTAGCCTCCAACAACACTGAAGATGCAATATGGAAACCCCCATACCCTTTTACTGCGAGAACATTGCCTTCGGACAATAGTTTTCCTGCTTCGCGCACAGGATCATTCGCTTGAATTGGTTCGCCAGTTCTTGTTGTTAAGTAGGCTTTTGGACCGCAAGTTGGACAAGCCACGGTTTGCGCATGAAAACGACGGTTTGCAGGGTCATTGTATTCTTTTTGGCAAAAACCACATAGAGGGAATTCGCGCATAGTGGTGTTTTCGCGGTCGTAGGGCAATCGTTCGATGATAGTGAAGCGTGGACCGCAATTCGTGCAGGTGATAAAGAAGTATTCGTACCGTGGGTTCTTGGGATCACGTAATTCGGCGAGGCATTCATTGCAAATAGCGATGTCGGGTGGGATTATGGAGCCTGACTGTTCTGCTTCCTTCGAGCTTTTGACAATCGTGAATTTGTTATATTCATTGTTGCCAGAAAGCTCAGTTGATTTAATTGAGTCTATCTGTGCTAGTGGAGGCTTTTTCGCAGTCAGATCAACCATAAAATTTTTGATATTTTGCGGGTTACCTTCCAAAAGAATTTCTACTCCTGCATCGCCCCTGTTGCGTACGTAACCTGCCAAACTATTTTCCTCTGCCAAACGATAAATGAATGGGCGAAAACCTACACCCTGAACAATACCTGTAACGATGATTTTTTCACGCAAAGATAGAGCCTTAACTAATTCAAGAACGAGGTTTTCTCTTATACATTTCGAATAACTGTCCGCCATTTTTCCAGCCGTTTTAGGCAACATTTATAAAAATATCACAAGTTATCATACGTGAAATTGGATGAAAGCTATCACATTTGCCATTGCTTTTATTTTAACAACTGTTCTTGTTATCGGTGGCGTTGCTCTTTATCCGAATATTTTGGGGCAAGCTGCAGCCAGTAATAATGAATTTGTTTTTGGGCTTTTCCTAGGTCCATTTTTTGTTTTGTTGTTCTTCGCGTGGATAGGAGAAAAACTCGTGCTTAAAGTACTCAAGAAAGAGTAACCTTAACCCTTAGTATGAATTATTCAAGAACATTCAGAGGATGAAGAAAGAATCAAGGCAGTAGGTTCTCTATTTTGCTTTGAGTTGTCGTTTTAGAACTTTGCCTGCAGAACTCATGGGCAATTCTTCTCTAAATTCGACTTCGCGGATTGCCTTATAGGCTGCAATTTTATTGTTAACGAAAGCCATGATTTCCTCTGCTGATATAATTGCGCCTTCTTTGAGTACAATGTAAGCTTTTGGGATTTCACCTGCTATCGGATCTGGTTTGCCGACAACAGCGCAAAACTTCACCATTGGGTGCTCGTATAGGATATCTTCGAGCTCGCGAGGATAGATGCTATAATCTTTAGTTTTTATAAGATCTTTTTTGCGGTCTGGAATGTAGAAGTAACCATCTTTGTCCATGTAGGCGATGTCACCTGTGAGAAGCCACCCGTCATGCAGCACCAAAGCAGTTTCCTCAAGCTTATGCCAATAGCCTTTCATGACCTGTGGCCCCTTTACCTCCAGCTCGCCCGTTTTGCCTTGAGGCAACGTTTTTTTGCCTGTATCCAAATCGACTATCCGCGCGTCTGTGTCGGGCAAGGGCAACCCGATTGAACCCACCTTTACCGTCCGCATTTTACTATCAACGGGACTGCAGTGGGTAACTGGTGAAGCTTCGGTTAAACCGTAACCTTCCGCAAGAAGTCCACCTGTAATTTGCATAAATTGTTTTTGGATATGCGGCGGCAAGGGAGAAGAGCCAGAAATGCAGACTCGAATCGATGTTAAGTCATATTTGCTGAGCTCAGGATTAGCTAATAAAGCCGCATACATGGTGGGAACACCGCAGAAAATTGTGACTTTATGATTCTGAATGGCTTCCAGGGCTTTTGCAGGCTCAAACTTGGGCATTAGCACCATTTTTGCAGCTAAACTTATGGGCACTATGAGGCTTGTAGTCATACCGTAAATATGGAAAAGCGGCAGGGCCGTTAGAAATTTTTCTTGGGCTGAGGTGCCTTTTATCCATGCAGCAAAGGCAAGCGCGTTTGAAACGAGGTTTGTGTGGGTTAGCATAGCGCCTTTGGGTGTTCCGGTAGTGCCACCTGTATATTGCAATACGGCTAAGTCTTCATTTGGATTCAATTTCACTTTTGGAGAGCCACAAAGGTTTTTTTCTAATAAACCCTGAAAAGTCAAAGTTTGAGGAATAGCTGGGGGGCGCGTTTTTTTATAGCAGAACTCATCAAGTCCAGTCACTATAACGTTTTTGAGCTGCGTTTTTTGCTTAACCTTCGCTATAATCGAATAAAGGGAATCCAGCGCCACAATTGTTTGTGCGCCTGAATCGTTTAGTTGAGACTCAACTTCACGCTCCTTGTGCAGCGAACTTATAGTCGTTACTACGCAGCCTGCTTTGAGAATTCCGAAGTAAGCAACAATGAACTGAGGGATGTTTGGAAGAAAGACTGCGACGCAGTTGCCTTTTTTAACTCCTAATTTAATAAGGGAATTAGCAAACTGGTTTGAAAGCAAATCCAACTGAGTATAGGAAATTTCTCGTTCACCGAAAACTAAAGCGGTTTTTTGTGGAAATTCCTTAGCACTTTTTTGAAGAATTTCTTGGACCGTGATCTGTGGATATTCTATGTGTTTTGGAATGTTGGTTGGATATGATTTTAACCAGGGCTTACTGTCTGCCATCAAATCAGTACTCGCGCTAACATTCAATAGTTTTTAGGGTTTTGTTTTTGAAAATTTTGAATAATCAGTCAACCCTAATCGGTTGCCAAATGGGTCCTCGAACTCAACAGCCATACCCGTCTGAATCAGAAAAGGCTCTGATAGAAAATTTAGCCCTTTAGCCTTCAAGCGTTTATAGTCGTCTTGCACATTGTCAACGACAAACCAGATAGTTGGTTTTGCTTCTGGAAACTTTGTTACATCTTTCAAGATGATTGCTGGCTCATTCTCTCCGACTTTGAACGCTATCATACCCATATTTGAGAAATCAAATTTTACTGATAATCCCAGGAGATTTTGATAAAACTCTTTTCCTTTTTTCAAATCATCGCTGGGAAGAAAGAAATTGTCATAGTCTTTCATAGGTTTTAGCTCAAGATTGGTTCTATGAAAGGTAGTTAAAAAGATTTCACAAAATAGACACTATTATGGATTCCAGAAAAAACAAGTTTTTTCCAACACTTTTTTCGTTGCCTTCACGAGCGCTCAGTATATGTTGGTTGGCTATTTACCCAGCTAATTACTTTAACACTTATAGAAATTAACTAATGGTCTGTAATTTGAAAATTCTTTTGCTACCTTGAATTTACCCTTGCATTCATTACATGTGTAAGCTTCGATTAGGAAAAAACTGTTCTGTATTGATTTCTGAGGTTTTGAAACTTCTTTATGGCAATAAGGGCATTCCGTCACTTTAGATTAGCTCTTACCTTGAGGTACCGTACTGGACGGTATATAGATTATGATGTATCAATATGTAGCAACGGTATGAAAATAAGTTGAACAAAAAATGGGTTAAAAAATAGGCTGAAAGAAAAGAGATTACAGAAGCTTAAGTTCTTCCATTGCTTTGTCGAGTTTTCATGAAGTTCTTTATTTTTGTTACCAATGGTGTTATCAATTTGTTGATTTTGGTGATTTTGTGGGTATCGGAGCTTAAATTGATCGCATTTATCTGAATAATGGATTTTGGTGCCGGGAACGGGATTCGAGCCCGTGACTTCTGGTCATAAGGCGCTTGCCCCTTACAAACTCCAGATTATGAGTCTGGCGCCCTAGCCAGGCTAGGCTACCCCGGCATTTTGGCACTGTTTTTTTGAGCCGTGTCTTTTTAGTTTGTTTTCATTCATTTAAACTTTTAAAACCTATATGCCAAGATTCGCCTT
>DATIXS010000025.1:0-10376 GCA_035518335.1 Candidatus Acidiferrum sp. | reverse complement strand
ATCTCGTTCACACCCCACGCGGTAAACATGGTCCGCGGAATTCTGGCAACAATTCACACTTTTCCTAAACAAAAGATCGAGAACAAGGATATCTGGCGAGCACTTCGCGCAATGTACAGCAGTGAACCCTTTGTACGCTTAGTGAAATATCAAAAAGGACCCTACCAGTTGCCTGATCCTAAAGTAACTCAGGGCACAAATTTCTGTGATGTTGGTTTCGAGATAGATGAACACGCAAATCGGCTTTTACTTTTCTCAGCTCTTGACAACATGACCAAAGGTGCAGCAGGCCAGGCAGTACAATGCATTAACATCCAACTAGGGATTGACGAAACAACTGGTCTAAAAAGCACTGGTTTTCACCCGATGTGACTATTATGTTGCTTGTAATAAAAATGGGCGGTAGCATACTCAAAGAGGGTGCATCTAAGGAACTAGTTGCTGACTTAAAAGAAGTATCCAAAAATAACAAAGTCATTCTGGTTCATGGCGGCGGCTTTGAGGTTACTGAAATCGCATCTAAGTTGGGTAAGGAACAAAAATTCATTATTTCTCCTGAGGGTTTTAGAAGCCGCTATACTGACAAAGAAACCATAGAAATTTACACGATGGTTATGGCGGGAAAAATAAATAAACAAATCGTTTTAGCCTTACAACGCGAAGGCATTTCTGCTGTTGGAATAACTGGCTTGGATGGTGCAACTTTGAGGGGTGACCGAAAAGCAAAGCTTATTCATGTAGACGAGCGGGGCAGAAAAAAAGTTATCGACGGTGGTTACACTGGAAAAATAAACCAAGTTAACTCTGGATTGATTAATCTTTTGCTTGAGAAAGGCTATGTTCCAATTGTTACACCTATTGCGCTTAGCCAAGATTTTGAGCCGCTTAACGTAGATGGCGATCGAACAGCCGCTAACATCGCAGGCGCCCTTAAAGCAGACCGCTTAATCTTACTCACAGATGTGCAAGGCTTAATGTTCAAAGGCGAGTGTGTCCCAAAAATTAGTGCAACAGAAGTTAAAGAGGTCATGTCAAGCATTGGTTCTGGAATGAGCACTAAAGTCCATGCAGCTGTAGAAGCCTTAGATCAAGGTGTCAAAGAAGTCATAGTTACAGCAGGTGCCGGCAACCAGCCTATTAGCTTGGCATTAGAACATAAGGTAGGTACAGTGATAACCAGTGAATGACATAGAAATAATAGACGTTGAAACTCGGTTAATGGCAAATGTTTTTAGCAAAAAACCAGTTGTACTCACAAGAGGTAAAGGCGCCATTGTATGGGACATAAATGGCAAAGAATACCTAGATTGCTCCACCAGCTATGGTGTCGCTTTGCTAGGACACTGTCACCCAAAAGTTGTGGCGGCGGTTCAAACTCAAGCTGAACAACTTATTACGTGTCATGGCAGCTATTATAATGACAAACGAGCAGAATTTGTTGATAAGCTTGTTAAGATGATGCCTAAAGGCTTGGATAAATTGTTTCTTTCCAATAGCGGTGCGGAATCTATCGAGTGCGCCATAAAACTTGCGCGGAAATTCACAGGCAAAACAGAGATTATCGCTTTAATGGGGGGTTTTCACGGTAAAACTATGGGAGCACTATCAGCTACGTGGGACAAAAAGTATCGTGAACCCTTTATGCCCCTTGTTCCTGAGTTCAAACATGTTGCCCCTGATGACGCCTATAAAGTTCGTGAAGCAATAACTGAGAAAACAGCCGCGGTCTTAATGGAGCCTATCCGAGGAGAAGGCGGTGTACGGGTTCCACAGGACGGTTATTTACAGTTGGTGCGGAAAATCTGTGATGAAAAAAATGTTTTGTTAATCTTTGATGAGGTACAAACAAGTTTTGGCCGAACTGGTAAACTATTTGGATGTCAGAACTGGGATGTTACACCAGACATCATGTGTCTAGCAAAGCCTTTTGCAGGTGGCTTACCGATCGGGATAACAGTAGCTAAAGAAAACATTATGTCAGCGTTTAAAATCGGTGAGCACTCAACTACATTTAGTGGAAGCCCTTTGGTGTGTGCCGCTGGATGTGCAGCCATTGATGCGCTTGTCGAAGAAAAACTCGTAAATCACGCTGCGGAAATGGGTGAGTACTTTAAGTCTCGTTTAGAAGGTTTAATGGATAAGCATAGAATCATCAAGGAAGTTCGCGGGTTAGGCCTAATGCTTGGCATTGAACTTCGTTTTGATGTTCGCAACATAATTCTTAAAACTGCGGAAAAAGGGGTTTTGGTGTTGGATGCTGGAAGAACCGTCGTTCGATTGTTGCCGCCCTTAGTGATTAACAAAAAGCAAATTGATCGAGCAATCACTGTTTTAGATGAAGTCTTAGGAGAAGAAGAAAATGAGCGAGCAGGCAATACGGTTCCTAACTAACCTTCTGGGCATTTACAGTCCTTCAGGAAAAGAAATTGATGCGGCCAATTTCTTAGAGTATGAAATGAGAAAAATGGGTTTTGAAGTTGGAAAAGATGCCATCGGCAATGTAATTGGCGTTGTCGGTGAAGGCCAACCAGTAATCCTTCTTTGCGGGCACATGGATACGGTGGCTGGGCATTTGCCACTTCGCATTGAAGAAGGAAAAATCTTCGCAAGGGGCGCCGTAGATGCCAAAGGTCCGCTCGCGGCAATGATTTTGGCTGCGGTTGAAGCTGCTAAGGAGCCTGGGTTTAAAGGTGAAATTTTGGTTGCCAGCGTTGTGGAAGAAGAAGCTACCAGCCGAGGCGTCAAGTATCTCATAACTCAGGGCATCAAAGCGGATTACGCAATTTTCGGTGAGCCTAGTGGTGTTGAGAACGTAACCGTCGGGTACAAAGGTCAAATCCAATTAAAAATAGTATGCAAAACCGAGACAGGGCATTCTTCTACGCCGTGGATGTTTGATAATGCCTTAGAGAAAGCATATGCTCTTTGGGATCAAATAAAAAATGCGTCTTCATATCCTTCATTAGACCCTTCGGCAAGCCCATATAATGCCGTCACAGCCTGTTTAGTTAAAGTTGTAGGTGGAAGAGCAACTTCTGTTGTTCCTTTTGAAGTAGAGATGTTTCTTGACGTTCGAGTGCCAATACAGTTTAGCACCTCACAGGTTTTTGAGCAAATAGAGAAAATAATTACAAAGTATCATGTTGCTAATCCTAAGGTTTCTGTGAAAGCAACTGTATTGGATACTGTTGAGCCTTTTGAAGTTAACAAGGCTTCACCCCTTGTGCATGTGTTATCTTCGTCTGTTAGAAAGGTGCTAAACAAACCGGCCATGCTTCTGCACAAAACTGGAACTGGTGACATGAATATTTTGGGTAAAGCTATGAACCTGCCGATAGTTACCTATGGACCGGGTGATTCTCACTTAGATCATACTTTAGATGAGCATATTGAAATAAGTGAATACCTCAGTTCGATACAGGTTTACAAAGAAACTCTTGTCAAATTATCAGAGCTTTATAACATTAAGAATGGGAAAACCGAAAATTCTTTTTGAGATGCCACGTAATTGACTTCAAATGCTGAAGCATTAGAGGTTAGCGGTTGTCAGGTGAACTTAAGAGACGAACTAAACTTTCTGGTCTTGATGAGCTATCTTAAGGGAAAGTTATTGCTTAATTGAGGCGACGAGCGATCAGTTTCCTTGCATAAAGTGTGTTTCGAAGGATGAATATGAGAGTTTTAAGTGGTATCTGAGCTGGTTTAGCAAATAAAGCCTATCCCTTTTGTGTTATGTGAGATTGTAAAACTTAATTTATAGCGATTGAGCTTGTATTTAGGGGAGAGTTTATGGATAAGGATGATTTGGTTGAAATTAAGGTAAAACGGGTTAAGGGAGAAATCGAGTATAAAGTTGATTGTTGCAAGGGCGTTACAAGTGAAGAGTTGGCTCACTATCTTGATGAGATAATTGAGGGCATTTGCAATTGGAAACCCGAAGTATGCGAAGAAACTGTTGAAACAATTGTGGGAAAAATTAAGGTTGCGATAGTAAAAAAGTAATTCAACAATTTTAGATTTACCAAAATTAATCTAAAACAAAACTGTTTCAGGTTCTTGGGAATTTTGTTTCCATAGCGGTGCATATTATATTGTTAGAGAGCTTCAATTATGCTTTGATTTTTTCAGAAGTAACTCCGTCAAACTCCATTATTTTTTCTTGAGCATTTTTAGTATTTATGTATGTTAACTTGTATCTGGGTGCGTAAATTATGGAGCGTTCTGGAACTTCAAAATTCTCGCTAACAATTCTGCTCACATCGCTTGGTCGCTTGATTATTCTTTGCTTAAGGAAGTCTATATCAGTGTTTTCGTCGAATTGTTTCAAGCCGTTTTTTTCAATTATTTCTTGGGGATTTTTTTCTGAAGGAGCAGAAGGCAAACTTTTTGGCGGGGTGTCTTGGCCTTGACTGTTTAGGACTAGAAAAGCTTTGGTCTCGTTGAATATGCGTTCTTCTCCTTCAAGTTTGATCTGATTAATAGTACCATGTGAGCCTCCTGCGCATTGTTGAGGCAAGATTTTGTTATTTAGTAGAACGACTTCTTTGACGGTATCGTCTACCTTCACTATGTAGGTGCATCTGCGGAAGTAATCTATCGAGTATTTTCCATTAATCACGATGAAAGGTTGATAATATTTTTCGAGAGAAACAAATTCGATTTCTTCGAGCTTGGGTTTCAATAAGCCAAATTTGGTAAATGGTTGTTGTTTGACTTTCTCAGCGGCTAACCTTATTACTGTTGGATCTACTCGAGTCTCGTAAACAATGATTTTTCTTGGAACAATGATTTCTTTTCCAGGTTTGTATTCGGTTGGTGTTGCTTCAGGTTTAGAGGTGTCTTTTTTGTTTTCAACAGATGGTGAAGGTGTCTCAGGTGAGGATTTTAGTTCTTTTAGAGTTTCTGCTTGAACAATTGATTCTGAATTTGTTTCAGTCAATAATGTTCCTCAATCTTCAATCTATTATGCTATCAATAAATTTGAATGTTTAGAGTGTGTTTAATAATGTGAGGTTTTTTTGTTCCAAAAAATCTTTAAGTTTCATCTTTTCTAACGGAGATTGTGTCTACAGTTAAAGATATTATGACTGAGAATGTTGTTTCAATCGAAATTGATTTTAGTGTTTTTGAAGCGGCAAATCTGATGAGCTCTAATCAGGTTGGTTGCTCGGTTATAGTGAATGGAGAAGAGCCTATTGGAAGAGTAACTGAAAGAGACATAGTTAGAAGGGTTATAGCGAAAAAATTGCCTTTGGAAATCAAAATTTCCGAGGTCATGTCTAAATCGTTTATAACGATAGGTACTGACACCTCGCTTAAGGAAGCAGTTAGAGTTATGTAAGCAATAAGATTGGAAGACTTCCTGTATTGAAACATAATCAATTAGTTGGGATAGTTGTAGTTTCTGATTTTGTACGAAATGCTGGGAAAAAGTCGGTCTTTGAAGAAATATTGGAAGCCATGAGATGATTCCTGACATCTCTTTTCCATAAAGAATCGCGGTTTGAAAAGAAACTTAAAAGTTGAAACAAGTTAATTCATTTGTAGATTGAATATTATCTGCCTTAATTTTACATTCCAAAGAATTGTTCTTTAAAAAGAAAAAATGTTTATGGGAACCCAGTCATAAGATCATACAAATAGGCGTCCCACTCTTTTGATTCTTTCTTCAAAATCTTCATCAACTCATTCAGTACCCTGTGATGTTTTTGTTCATCTTCCAGTATGCTGAGAAGAATTTGTTTAATCCTCTTATCTTTCACTGCTTTGCTTATTTGTTCCGTCTGCGCTAGCATCTTAGCTTCTTCAACAATGTGGCTCTTTAATTCTTGCTCTCCGAGTTTCGCACTTTCTTCACCTACTTGTGCTCGCTCGTTCAAATCCATAAGCATTTGATAGGTGTCTGAATGCCTCATCGTATCCAAAATTATGCTATGTATGTAGAGTTTTATTATTGGATTTTTAGCAGATTCGTACAAAGGCATCAGTTTCTTTGATGTTTCATCTTCAAAAAATTTCTGTTCCTTAATTTTGCTTAACGTACTTTCATCTAACACTTCCCAAGACAAAATACTCAACCTCTATTAAGAAAAAAATAATAATTCCCTTAATTAATAGTCTTGCTACTTAAATTGACACGCGAAAACATATCTTTCGACTGATTTCTAAATATGACATGGAAAATACGCTTAATTTGGTAGTAATTTGGTACCTATTTGAGTGAAAATTGGAAAAATTGATTAATAATCTCCCACAACGTTGGAACCTGCAAGGGGAGGCAAGAAAAATGAAACAAAAAAGTACATATATGTTAGATTTGACCAAAATAAATGGAAAAGGAGACTTTTCCTGTCCATCCTGTGGAAACACAATTTCTCCTGACGATTGCACCGAAAACGCTTACACCATTATTGAAGCAAAAGTCAATAAACAAGGTTTGGATGAAATACTGATATGTTGCAACAAATGCGGAATTCAATTACTCTTGACAGGTTTTTCTATGTTGCAAGAACTAAAAGATCAATACTGAAGAATCTCTCAAGAAAATGCAAGAATCTTATTCTACTTGGTCCAAGGTAATTTTGCCCTTAAAGAGGATATTTTGAAAGATTTTTGACAATTAAGGCAAGTACCAATTAAATACAAAGCTACCACTTAACACTCTAAGAGTCATGATCTATTGACTGTGACCTTGGATATTATCCAACTTGGCTTCAATATTTCTCAATCGTTGTTCAATAAGTTCTAATCTTCTATCTATATCAGCCAATTTACCTAAGACAGCATACGCTTCCAAATTACTCCCTCATTGACTTTACTATCATGCCAAGGTTATTTTGCCTTTTCCTTTTCAACTCTTAACTGACTGTTTTCTTATTTAAGAAATATAAGGGAGCTCTCCTTCAAATCTAGATTGGGATTTATGTGGATTTTGATATCTTCAAAGAAGATGTTCAAAGGTTGGTAAGTCGCCATTCTTTTTTGGAAAGTTTTGTTTTGCCAGATTATGAACAATTAAACATTGCCAACATTGGTTCAGTTATTGGGAAAATCTTTTCAGTTAAAGCTTCGGTGAAAGTAAATCTATCGAATGATGTAGTTGATGATTTTTCTGGCGTAGAGAAAGTCGTTCTTTTCGTGATTGATGGCCTTGGTTTCAATCGCCTCGTGTCGCATATGGAGAAGTTTAAGCTTTGCTTCTACGATTTAGCTGAAAGAGGCGTTTTGAAGGCATTCTCAAGTTCTTTTCCCTCGACTACTTCGACCGCATTAACTAGTATCTTCACAGGTCTTCCGCCTTCCGTGCATGGGGTTATAGGCTTCAACATGTATCTTCCCGACTACGGACTCATCTTCAACACATTAGAAATGGCCCCTGTCATCGGTTACAGCAGCGGAATTGATTTGGTTGATTTCTTTGCAGACGCTTCTTTTCCGTGGCCGCCTTCTCTCATTGAGGCCGGTGTCAATGTTAAGACTTTCACCCGAAGGAATCTTGTCGGCAGTGGCTTATCAAAACTGATTCATAGACATCAGGATTTGGCTGGTTATGCTTTAGCTTCGGATATGATGGTTCAAGTGAAACGGACTCTTGAACAGCCGGGACCTCTACTTTTAATCGTTTACTTCGGTGCAATTGACACATTGGAACACTCATACGGCCCTTATTCAGAGGAAGTGTCAGCTGAGCTGCAACTCTTTGAAAACCTACTAAAAAGTCAGTTGATTGAAAAGCTATCAGTTGTAACAAAGCAGAAAACGATGCTTCTAATAACTGCGGATCATGGTGTAGTGGAAACGGGGCAAACCTATTTTCTTAATGAGCTACCCATTTCTAATCTTTTTCTTATACCACCAACTGGTGATATGCGTTCCACTTATTTTTTCCCAAAATATGGTCAGCACGAACCTCTCAGGGAAGCTTTAGAAAATAGCCTTCAAGGTTTCCATGTGATGCGGTCAGAGGATCTTATTGAAAAAGGAGCGTTCGGTCCAATCAAAAACCTAGATAGGCTACAAACAACTGTGGGGACCTTTACAGCATTGAGTCACGGCAAAAACATAATCCTTCATCAATACTATCCTCGAGAAACTCCCCAAAGCATCTACGGCGCTCATGGCGGAATGACACCTGAAGAAATGATTGTACCTCTACTATCAACAAGACTTTCTAAACTGTAGTCAAGAAAACTGCTTGCTTTAGTTAATCAATAAAATGATGGTAACTGTTACACGACAATCACATTTCTTTATAGGCTTGTATAGTTACCAGTCTGCTAGTTGCTTGCATAAAATTTTCAGAAAACTAAGGCGAAATTTAGATTTATGCCATCTAAGCATCTAATTGTTATCTTTGCATCCGACTTCAACTCCCTTAAGCCAATCCTCTGCCACTCCATCAAATCAGTTATCTCCTTCAACTAGTTCTATGTCTGAGAATGAAATTCTATTTTCCATAATTATAATGGTAATTATTGTTCTGACTATTTCGATTTATTTAGGAAAAAAGAAAAAACATAAAATAATCAAAATTTGAAACATGAATATTATTTCTTATCCGTCTCTTTATTTCCAAACCATCGTATTCGCCAAGACAAAATTTCCATCATTTGACGCTCCAGCTCTTCGTATCTGTCTTTATACTCTTCGATCGCCCATTTGTGAGGAACATCAATTTCAAAATCTAATGATGGAAAATCTTTGTCTGCCTCATCCAAGACATCTCTAATGTATTCTGGGGGAACAATCTTATTTGGTAAATACGGTTCAACAATCTGCTTTTCAAATTTGCCTTTATTCAATTCTCATTCCTCAAAAGAAATATCGATTCTTCCGCTAATATCCGTTATGATAGTGCTTGGAGACTTCTAAACCGTTTATTCTTTTCTTATAACCTAATTAAGCAGAAGCAACCAAGCTTCAAGCATGAATGCAGAAGTTCCAATAGCCCTAAAAGATATAATCACACGTTTTGTAGAAACTTACAGTGCTGTTCCCGACATAGAGCTTAACTTAGAAAATGCAAAACTGCATTTCATGCCTTTAGACAATTATGATGCAAGAAAAGAAGCGGCACACTACTTTCTACTTTCGGCTGCATTGAGTGATTTTGGGCTAACCGGAAATCCAAGAAACACAAGCTTACTACTCAATCATCTTTCTTCTACATTTGAAAGTAAACTTTATGAGATAAAGAATCCTGCCAAATTTGTGCAAGAAATTACTAAGTTTGAATACAATTATCAAAAACTGGATCATTTAGGTAAAGCAAAAGCGCAAATCCCTTATGTATTGTGCTCAGTTAACAAATTCGTAGAAGAGAAAGCTAACGGCGACCTCATTGATTTCGCCACTAAATTAAACCAAAAAGGCAGAAAACCCAAAGATTTCGTTGAGCAGTTATCGTACAAGGTCAAAGGTATGAATAAGCAGCATACTTCAAAATCTTGGCTTTATCTGCGCTGGATGGTTCGAGGCTCACCTGATCTTGGTCTATTCCAATTTGACCCTAAAGATTTGATGGTGCCGTTAACAACTCCAAAACTTAGAGTCTACGTTGCGTTGGGTTTAAGTAATAACGAAAACTTGCCCTTAATGTTAAATAGAAAAAATGGACCAGAAAGTTGGTGGAAAAACACTGTCGAATTTGATTCAGATGCAGAACGTTTAACCAACTTTGCACGCGCACTTTTTCCTTTAGATCCAGCAAAAATTGATTTCCCCTTCTTCATGCTTGGAACTTGGCTAGAATATTCTGACTTGACATTGACTTCACTAGAAAAATCACTGCGATTCTTCATTCAAAAATACCAAGATTTAGTACAACCGCTTGTTCAGTACTTAAGTGTCGTCTCGCATTACAATCGAGTTGGCGAGGTCATCGCTGAACCGGGTGCATTCAGCGGATTTGAAAGAGATGTTTTTGATTTTCTGAAAAGCAAGCAGGTAATTTTTCATTACGAATTCATTGAATTCCGCTTGTCCAAAGATAATCCCTTGCTAAAATACAAGCCGGACTTTCTTCTTCCACAATTTACTGACAGGGGCCGAAAGGTGTTGCTTGAACCGCATGGCATTAAAGCTAACATAATTGAAGTCCTTGTCAAACTTTCAATTTTTCGAAAACAATACGGCGAATATTTCTGTCTTGTGCTAATTGTTCCAGACGATCTAGTTGAAATAATTGACCGAATGGATCCTGGTCATAATTCGTGCGATTATTTGTGGCGGCAGAGTACTTATAAAACACAATTCGAAAACTTTCACAAGACTTAGACAAGATCTTTTTCCCTAAACCTGAGACAGTTGAGAATCGCGACGATTATTGAGAGATAATGAAGGATCTCGTGATTTACGACGATTTCTGACAAATAATG
>DATIXS010000024.1:0-2855 GCA_035518335.1 Candidatus Acidiferrum sp. | reverse complement strand
CATCTGTAACCGTGCCTCCACTGCTTGAGCCGTCAGAGCTTTGAACACTGACTAAGGCTAAGTACACCGGCAAACCCGTTACTGCATCAGTTACTTTTCCCGAAATTCCGCCTGAAACGTTCATAACTATGTTAACATTTGGGGTTAGCGCTCCGGCAGTGACAGCTATGTTGTTCACTTGTTGGTCTATGAAACCCGGTGCAGAAGCTGTTACTGTATAATTTCCTGAATCCAGAAAACTAGTTATACTGTATTGACCCTGACCGTCGGCTACAGCAGACCCGCTTCCAACGGTGCCTCCGGAAGCGCTCACTGAGGCACCTGGAACAGGAACTAAAGTTGAAGCATTGACAACTTGGGGAGAACCATTGTTCAGAGGGGAACGAAACGCGGCGATCGAAATTCCGGAAATCACACTTACTAGAAGCAAAGTTATTAGCAGATTTGCAGATATTTTGTATTTAGGCAATTTGTAGCAACCTCCAATTAAAAGCACTTTTTAAAGAATCTGTGTGCGGATTAGGTGAAGTATTTGCTGTTTTTTTCAAAGCAAAGTATAGTTTTTTCATTGATTAAACCTCAAAAGAGTTTATTCTCTGATTAAATTCTTTAAACTAATTTATATAAAGACTTGTGGTAACAGAAAGAAGCATCAAAGGCTTTCTTGTTAATCCCGAAATTTCGAAATATAAACTAAAGCCTTGAAGCCTAAAAATAATGCTTGTAAAAATAACTTTCTACGCAATTCGGAAATCTAACTATCAAAACGCCACCCCCAATCCAAAGTTAATTTTCTTTACGCTAAAAGGATTTTAGAAGACACCTTTGAAAGATTTCTCTCGCTTTGTTAAGTTGAGTTTGCAAAAATTCATTGAACTTGACAATTAACGTTATCGAATTTTTCAAAAAACTATAAAATAATTCGAGACATCCTTCTAAAGTGAGGAAAAAAAAGCACAATTTGGAGGACAAAATAATCGATGCAATCTGAAGAAATATCATGTATAGCGAGGAAAGTAAGAAACTCTTTGCCTAATGTGGAAACATTTCCACTAGCCACAATTTATAACACCATAAAGGAACAAGAGAAAACAAATATAAGTTTACCAGACTTTAAGGAATTAATTTTTCATTTGACTGGCTGGGATATTCCATTTCAGGTTATAAGTAGACAACTTGAAATAAACCAGATAGTATGGTGAGAACAATCGACACTTAAGAATTAAGCTTTATTTTGAAATCAACATTATCTTCTATGGGAAAAATAAGAAAAATTTTCGGAAAGCATATAAGTCAGGCACAACCGTGCAGTTGCGTAACAGCACTTAAGCAGAGGTGAGTAAATGCGCAGAAGTTTAACGATAACGGCTGACAACGACAAGAAAGTTCAGCTCACCAGAGGATTATTTCTAAATGACGCTGAAGCTCCAATAGACGTAGATTACACTACAATGGTAAACTTTTTCATAGAACTTGGGCATAAACTATTTTGTTCAATGAAAAAAGATAGCGGTCAAATAATCATCGTGAAAAATGAAGTTAATGGTATATTGTCAAAGTACATTATGGGTTCAGAACTTAAAGACGAAGGAGTAGTTGACCAGTTTACTGACGTTTTCTATAAGAGACTTATTGAACAACTCCAGAAAACAGCGATGCAGGCAGAAAATCAAGAGGCAATGCCGGAATTAAGTAATCAGACCCCAAATTCGCCAAGTTCAAACAAATCTCAAGAATATATCTCGTAAAATATGGAAAAGGGATTTTGCGAGTGAAATCATATGCAAGGTGTAATTTCAAATCCTTCCACCCACCTGCAATCTTTTATTCAAATCAACGTTAAAATTGCCTGAACTTACGGCTTCAGCATCTTTGTTGATACTCGTTTCACGCCTACATGCCACCCGTTTTTGAAAGATACAGCTTCCAAAAGAGGCCCAGTTGCAGTCTTTGTGAGTGATCCTTACGTTTTATGACATCAACAGTTTTAGCCTAGGAATGCATGATCAGACAAACTTTCAACCCTAAATATTTCAGCGTTATCATGATCGAATTGTTTAGAAGAATTCCATGTGTCTTCGACTATTTGCTTGATTTCAATTAATGTTGAGGCTAATTTTTCTCCTTTGGACGTTAAGCTGTAGGTTTTCGGTGTTCTTCTTATGAACACCAGTTTTCTGCCTCTCAAGCTCTTAAGATTCTTGTAGGTTTTTCTCAATGAAAGCTTGGTTTCTCTAGCAAGCTTTCCAGCGGAAATTCCTTCACAAGTAACCGCACCGTAAATTTTATGTTCTGCGGCTGTCAGGGTTTCTTTTTTTGCATCTCTTTTTGACTTTAAGAAAAATACGTAGTCTCTTGCTTTTGGAGTCTCTATTAAATTTGTGTGGCGAAGGCGTTTGAGGATTCGTGAAGCTATCTTAGGTGATATGACAAATTCCATTTCTTCTGAAGTTTTAGGTCCTGTAAGCAAGAATTCTAAAAGAGCCTCTTCATGACATTCTGACTGAGCCGGCAACTTTTCAGCGAATTCTGAGAAACAATGGAGCTGTTCAGATAAGCGACTCCCGAAAGTTGTAGCGTAATATTCCTCTCGCGCTTCTGTTGCTAAGCCTACTGCCATTAGAGGATGCAGGTATTCTTTGTTGATGTTATCTTGGCTGTGTTTATGACCAGTTTTTTTTAGTTCTTGTTGTAGGCTGCTTACTGAATATCTACCGTTGGCAATTGTTTGAAGAATTTGGAATCTTGTACCATTTTTTAGCACGTTAAGGAGATCTTTCAAGTAGTTTGGGTTGTCCATCATTTGGCGCAGAGTTCGAAGCTCATTTTTCAATTTGTAGACGCGGCATCGGCTA
>DATIXS010000023.1:0-3860 GCA_035518335.1 Candidatus Acidiferrum sp. | reverse complement strand
ACGGTCCTTGTTCCGTCTTTGGCTTCCGCGTCTAAAGTTAGGGTTACTCGACATTCAGGACAACCAAATTCACTTTGGCATTTGCATTCTTCAGGTAGAGTATAATCGTCTAATTCAGTTCTTAGTGGGGTTAATCCTAATCGATGAGCGATTATTTCATCTTGCAATATTGAAGAGTTCTCTATCATGACAACTTCTTCAATTGCCATGCAAGGAACCTCAGCAAGCGCAATTCGACGCAGGGCATTCATTAACGGAACATCCGCATCTCGAACGGTTATGCGGAGGTTGTTATCGGTTTTTTCCAAGATTTCAATTTTCACTTGCTGAGACACTCCAATAAAGTTACTATAATGACTTGGGGTTCATAGAGATATTAGGGGATTATTTCAATTTTTCTGTCAATAAAGAAGGGAAATTGAGATTAGACTCTTCTTCCTCTTCTACCACCAGGCCTTCTTGTGCCGTCGTGGGGAATTGGTGTAACTTCCTCGATGCGTTCAATTCTGAAACCGAATCTTGCCAAAGCACGTATGGCTGCTTGCGCTCCTGGTCCTGGAGTTCTTGGTCCTGAACCGCCTGGGGCACGAACTTTGATATGAATAGCGGTTATTCCTTTGTCTCGAGCTACTTCAGCTGCACCTGTGGCTGCACGCATAGCAGCGTAAGGTGATGATTCCATCCTGTCTGCTTTGACGAACATACCACCGCTTGTGCGGGCGATTGTTTCAGCACCTGAAATATCAGTCACGTGGATCAAAGTGTTGTTGTAAGAGCTAAAGATGTGAACTATAGCCCATTTCTCATTACGTTTACTGTTGCTGGCGCTCAGAATCTTCCGCCTCCTCGTCCGCCTCTACGGCCTCTGGTAGGCTGCCTAATTTCTGGCTGTTTAGCGACCACTGACAACCCAACCCTCAATGGATGGGCTTGGTTTGCAACTGCGCTTTCTGGGGAGTAGACAACGTTTGGTTCATCAACTTTAGGCACTAAATAGCCGGGAATTGTTACTCTTCGGCCGTTAATTGTTACATGCCCATGTGTGATTAATTGACGCGACTGGAAGATTGTTCGTGCTAAACCCTTGCGGAAAACAATTGTCTGAAGCCTACGTTCTAAAATATCTTCTATAGTTAAGTCTAAAACATTGTCCAGAACGGCTGTTTCTTGTAATATCCCGAGTTTTTTGAGCTTGATTACTTGCTCATTTTCCATTTTTGCTCTTTCTTCAGGAGTTTTACTGATAAGTGAACGAGCGATACCTCTGGTTTTTGACAGTGTAGTTTTAAGTCGCCAAAGCTCATGTTTGTTTCTTAAGCCATATTGCCCCAGAAGCTTGAGTTCTTCTTGGAGAATATCTTTACGCCATCGGAATCTTGGCGTATCAAACTTTTTACGCTGTTTCTTTGGATCGCCCAAGCTTATTTGCCTCCTTCAGCGGCAGGTGCTCCACCAGGCTTCTGCATAAGAGTCTTCTTCTTTACTCCTAGGGCTTTGCCTGCTCTTCCTGTGGTTTTTGTGTGTTGGCCACGGACTTTCAGGCTGTAAGCATGGCGGTATCCACGCCAAGACCTGATGTTTTTAGCTTCATCAATATCCTGTTTTGTTCTTAGAGCAAGGTCAGCGCTTAAAAGATGTAAGTCTTTTCCCGTTTCCGTATCCTTTCGCCTGTTAAACATCCAGCCAGGCATGTTATATTTCGCTGGGTCTCGGATAACATCTTCAATTTTTGAAATATCTGATTCTGTTATGAAACCTACTCTGAGGTCAGGGTTTACTCCTGCCTTTTTCAAAATTGCGTTTGAGAGGCTCATGCTTACGCCTTTTATTTGTGCAACCGCGTAAGAAGTCTTAAGGGTACCTTGAACATCGGTGCCCATAATACGAAGTATGTAACGATATTCCTGTGACATGCTAAGTTTTCATCCGTTTTTTTATGTTAAAGCATATAGGGAATAAGTCAGTATTTATTTAAACCTTTTTGACGAGAAGGTAACATCAACCGTCAATCGGCAACTTAACCTGTTTTAGTTCGCCATACGTTGTTTTGATCTACGAGCGAAACGTAAATACCAATCGGACACACGTTACAAGCGAGAGCATGATGGACATTATTACAATTGTTGGCTTAGTTGCTGCAATCTTCACTACGGTCTCGCTTTTGCCCCAATTAATTAAGGTTTGGAAAACGAAATCAACCAAAGATATCTCAACCGGAATGTTCACACTGTTCTGTGTTGGTGTATTTTTATGGTTTGTTTACGGCGTTTACCTTAACGATATTCCAATTATTCTTGCAAATTCTTTAGCTTTTGTTCAAGCACTCGTAATCTTAATATTCAAAGTAAAATATAGGTGAAATTACTGAGTAAGAAAAAACTCTTTAACTTTTACGAGTGCATTTATTTATCTTGCAATCTTGAGGATTTGTGAATTTCAACGCATGATGACTTAGCCAAACAGCCCTAAGTAGTCTGTTCAACTATCGCTATTACGTTTATAGTAGAGTTTATCCACCTCAAGTAAGCATTTAATGTTGAGCGCAAAGCAACTGTGTCCTCGGCATCAACGGTTAACAAAAGAAACAAGTCGTCTATGTCTAATTTTACGTTAGCTCGTCTTGTTGCCAACATCTTAGTTTCAGGATTTAAAGCATTAAGAAGAGTTGACAGTTGTTTGTCTGATTGAAATTTTAGGCGAACTGTAGCCTTTGCCCTAATCGTCATGAAGATACCAAGGCTAAAAAAGTAATTCAAAGTTATAAAGAGAATTAACATGATAATTTATCACGGTTCTTGATTAACTATTTTGAGTCTAGCGATTGCATAGCGTCAAATTGGCTTAGAGCTGCCTCGAAATGTACCCCATAATCTTAACAAACTTTATCCCGATCGCAATTTCGGGTGCTGCAATAAAAAACATCTTTCAACTTTGGCATGCAATTCCTGTTTTATCTGCGTCAATTGCATTTAGATTAGAAGTCGAATAGAGTCAAATCTAGTCAAAAACAGCCTGAAAAAGCCTTATCTAGTCTAAATTAGTCAATTCTAGTCGCAGCCTGCAAACAAAGCTGACCCTGAATAACCTAAAACAGCCTGAACAAAATTTAGCTTTACAAAAAAATATTCTACTTAAGGACACTCGACAAAAAACAAGAATCAGAAAAGAAGTTTCTACAACAAAAAATAAAGAAAAGAAAGTTCTATTCGGTTTCTTCTTCAGTTACGGTTTCAACAGATTCAGCTTTGGCCGCTTCTTTGGTAGCTTCTTCTACTGGCAAACCTTTAGCCGCACGCTTAGCAACAACTCCTAGTTTGGTTACTGGAGTATATGCTCCGCCAGCAAAAGTGAAGCTGCATTTGCTGCATTTCCAGATGCCGACGCTTTCACGTTTAACTCTTACGAAGCCACAGTTTGGGCATTTGTGTGGTTTTTTGAGTTCAGTGATTACTTTAATGTAGCGTTTTCTAACTGTTGCACCGTAACGTGGTCCGAAACCTCGAGTTGGACCTACTTTCTTTGTTTTGGGCACTTTTTTCACCAATTAAGCTTCTTGCGTATTTCGGCAGATTTCTCTTGAGCAATCTTTGATGCTTCTAAAATCTGTTGCGGTGTAAAATAGCCCGAGCCACCTTTCTGTATCGCACATATATTGCATTCGTCGTTGATAGCCATTGATATTCGTGAGTCCATCACCTGCTCTTCTTCTATCTGAGGATCAACTATGAGAGTGTTATTAATTTTGCCCATGGTGATTGTTACTGGGTGACTCTTCATCGGTAATGGAATGTATCCTTGTTTCATCTTCAGTTCTCCATCTTTGAATTCGTAGTTTGGCATCTTTGTGTTCATTAAAGCAG
>DATIXS010000022.1:0-4365 GCA_035518335.1 Candidatus Acidiferrum sp. | reverse complement strand
CTGAAGGTGTCTCAGTAAATGATTATTCTTCTTTGCGTGTCAATCGGGGAACGGTAATTCACGCTACTAGAAATTTTAAGGCACTTAATTTCAGCGACATTGTCAAAGAGCATCTTGCTGAGGATTCCGAAAAGTTCAATCAGCCGAGCGTTAGTGAGGGGGGTTGGAACAAATTCATAAAAACAAACATTACCAATTGTCCAAAAAGAAGCAAACGAGCTGATTTGTATGTTCCAGCCAAAAGCGTTGATCAGCAGCCTAAGAAGGGCGGGCGTGGCTGGCTTCATTCAACTTAGGGCTAGCCCTGATGAAACCATGCTTAAAGAACAGCTAGTTGGCATTCTCTATTTATTCATTTTTATCTACCTTGAAAGCTGACGGGCTTTACAGCTTCGTCAAGAAGTTATTTTGTGCTTGCTTTTCCTACGCTATACTATCCAAAATGATTAGGAAAGTTTTCATAACCTGGGAATCTTTCAAAAAGCATTTAACTTTTGGCTATGCAAGTGCAGGGGATGTTGTATCAAGCCTCTACCCACAAATCTTCATATAGATTTATACTTATCATTACTACAATTTGTTGGAGTAGTTTTCTTGATAAAATGCCCAAATTGTGGAAACGAAATTAGCAAACCAGAGAAAACTCTCAAAAACTGTGTTTTCCAAATAGAAGCCTACACCTGCAACGCTTGCGGAAAAAGCTTTAAAGTGACAACCGATCTGCCTTGCAGATAGATTAATCCTTTAACATGCCTTTTGGCTGTAAATAATAGCTAGATCTTTTGTCTCCGTTATTTCTAGTTTATGATCATTCAAAATCTGTGTAAAGCAATCCTTCAGATCACTATCTAAGTTTATTTTTCAATCTGATCTTGCAAAATCCCTTTGAATCAGGGTCCAAAGACACAAAGACTGCTTGACCAATTTCAGGACATTCAGAAAACAGCTCTCTTAGAACTGCGGATTGCTTCAGTCTTGTCCATAGACGCCCCTTCTCATTTATCAAACAACCAAGCAATCATTTAAGATTTATCAATTAATCTAACTTTTAAATTTATGCTGATTTTGAGTAATTGATGGTAGTTACCTCCGGTCGAAATGAATTTTGTTTGTCAAAGATTGTGTGCAGTTTAGCAAAAGCAGGAGGCGTCCTTGGATTCCGAACTGTGCCTTAATTATGTTTCAGGAAAAACTATCTTATTGATCGCTTGCAAAAAGGACAGAAAGAGGAGGCGCTGTCAATCGGATTGTTGCAGTGCTTGCACGCAGACTTAAAAATATTTGATGGTGCCAAAAATGTGGTTCCGCTGGCTTGAGCTTCTTTTTTCATCTTACGAGTTCTGTCAATTCTTCTAGCAAAGAAAGTTGCTGTTTCAAAAACAAATACAAATGGCGTTAACATAATTAACCCGGTAACAGGAGTTGGGTCAGGCCCAAAAATCCAAAACACCATCAAAATTACAAAGTAAGCGATAATTTTGTTTCTTCCTTTCAAAAATCTTATAGGTAAAACTCCAACATGGACCAACATAACAAGAAAAACTGGAATAGTATAGAAAACACCACACAATACAAACAACGTAAAAATCCAACCATAGAAATCTTTGATAAAAATGAAAGGAACCGATCCGCCCTGCAATGTAAAATAAATTAGAATTCTAAAAGATATTGGAATAATCAAGAAATACGCCATGAATGCGCCCAAAGCCAGAAGTCCGATAAATGATCCTAAATAGTATCCTAGAACTTTCTTTTCATTCGCATACAATGCTGGTTTGATAAAGGCGACAATTTCATAAAATATTACTGGGGAAGCTAGCAACAACCCAATGATTATGGAAAGGTAAGCCATCAGGTAAACTGTATCTCCAAGCCCTCCGGCAATTAGGGTAGCTTGACCAGGAAGAAAAGCCGCTTTCACTCTTAGCATCACAAGTGAGAGAAGGGGTTGGTAACCACCAAAAGGGTTGGTAAGTCCAGCGAGACTCGTCGGCAACCATCCTACGGTTACAGCTACAATAAATGCAACTAACGCCACTTTGAATCGGCGCACTAATTCATCCATATGACCCCAAAAGCCTAAAGCCCAGTTTTTGAAAGGCGATGAAGATTCAGAACTCATAGTTTTTCAATCCATATTTGTCAAACGGTTGTTGAAAGTTGAGCCCTTCAGTAGAAACCCTTCATGTGTAATGTTTCGCAGAAAGAAACTGAAGATAACAAGTCTTGCAACGCTGTCTCTATTAACGAGATTTTCCGCAATTCTATTCAATATTTTCAAGTTTCCACTACTTGTTGCTTAACGATTTATCGGGTCTCCTATTCTTTGGTTGCGAAAAAGACTAAGGCTTAAGTCGCCTATTTATGCCGCGCCTAGCAATTTTACTTTTATCGATATTTCTTCGCTTATCTGTTCTCTGGTTTTGCCATCTGTTGGAATGCCTAGTTTTTGAGCAGTCTCAAGCAACATCTCGTCTTTAGACTTAATTGTGGTTGCGGGTGCTGATCTAGAGTCAACAAACCCTGAAGTAGTTGCAGAAGGTGTATTCAATGCTGCATCAGTGAATTCTTTCTGTGCTTTGCTGAATTCACCTTTGGCTCTTCCTAATGCCTTTGCAAATTCTGGAATCTTCGATGGACCCCACATAATAATGACAATCGCTACTACACCAATAATAATTAATTCCAATGGGTCAAACATTTAAAAGTCTCCTTTCCAATTTTTTTCTTATTTAGTATTGTTTTTGAATTCATAAATAGGTTTGTTGTTGTATGTTAACAATCACAATCGCTTGCTAGGTTGATATTTTGGGACATATTATGTCAAAAAAAATGGCTTGAACGAAGAATTTTCATTCTGTAACGGCTATAAAATGCCGTTCTTTGTGAAAAGAGATAGGGATTCAATTTTTTCTTTAAAGCTGTTTGAGAAAGTAAATAAATATACCAACGTAATATGTCTGACTCGACGGTAAGGGCCAAACTTCAGTTCGAGCTGATAGCGACCAACAAATGAATTTGGGTTTAAGCAATGAAGTACATACTAGTTATTGGAGACGGAATGGCTGATTATCCTATTCCTGAATTGGGATATAAGACGCCGCTTCAAGTAGCAAACAAGCCAAACATGGATTCAATTGCGGCTAAAGGTAGAAGCGGACTTATCAAAACCGTTCCTGAAGAGTGCAGCCCTGGCTCTGAAACGGCAATTTGCTCACTCCTTGGTTATGACCCACGGAAGTATTGCACTGGCAGAGGACCACTTGAAGCACCAGCTAGAGGCATAAAACTAGGAGACAACGATGCGGCATATAGATGCAATTTGATAACTGAGAAGGACGGAGTTATAGTTGATTATTCTGCAGGTCACATAACCACAGAAGAATCAAGTAAACTGATCGCATCAATAAACAAGGCTTTTGGAAAATTAGGCAAAATCGAATTCTTCCCAGGGCTTGACTACAGGCATTTTCTGATATTGCGTAATTTTCCAAAGCCAGAACTCATTCGTTGTACTCCACCTCACGACGCGATAGGCTTAAATGTTTCAGAAGTTTTGCCAGAAGCCACATCAGCGGAAGCAGACAATACAACCCGATTGCTTAGAGAGCTAATTTGTCGGTCCAGTGGAATTCTGCAGACTCATTCCGTAAACGTTGCACGTCAAAAAGCAGGCAAAAACCCTGGAAACTTAATTTGGCTTTGGGGAGGAGGCAAAAAACCAGCGATGCCCACTTTGAAAGAAAAGTACGGTCTCAAAGGAGCAGTTATATCGGCAGTTGATTTAGTGAAAGGAATTGGCACTTACGCGGGCATGGAAGTCATTAATGTACCTGGAGCAACAGGGCTAGATAACACTAATTATGAGGGCAAAGCCGATGCAGCCCTAAGAGCTCTTGAAACAAACGATTTAGTTGTTGTTCATATTGAAGCACCTGACGAGGCAGGACACCTCAAAGATTATGCTTTGAAAGTAAAAACAATAGAGAACTTGGATAAAAGACTGCTTGGAAGAATTTTGGATGGATTAAAGGAGCCCTATGCAATTTCCATTTCACCTGATCATCCTACACCAGTCAAGATCGGGACACATACGAGGGATCCAGTGCCATTTGCCATTAAAGCGCCTTCACTGAAAGCTGACAACGTTAAAAAGTTTGATGAGGAGTCAGCAAAAAACGGGAAATTTGGTCTAATCCAAAATAACTACTTAATTTCCATTCTGTTATCCTCTTCAAAATAACAAAAGACTAAGCACCACATGTTTAATATTGAAACGACTTTGATGCCCCCCTCGATCATTTTACGGGGGGACTTTAAGAAGAATAGAATGTATTATTATTAGATAATCAATATACTTTTGAT
>DATIXS010000021.1:0-4660 GCA_035518335.1 Candidatus Acidiferrum sp. | reverse complement strand
TCTCGCAGAATTTCATTCGTTACTAACTTTGCCACTTAGATTTAGCAGTTTTTTTATGTTTGTTTACAAAATGACTTAGTGAAAAACACAAAGATGGCTATAGGGACGAAAAATAGTCGTGTGTAAGGTATATAAAAATCGAATAGTAATCCATTTGAAACAACGGTAATTGAAATTATGGATAATGCTCTTCAAATCGGAAAATCGTCAGCAACAGATAGCTTCAACCTACTCATAGGTGTTGCTTTATCAACAATAATTATGGCTGTTGGAACCCTTTTCATAGCAGGTTTATTGCCAGCCTCTGACGTGGGCTTATATGGAATGGCGATAATCCCCGCCACACTTATAAGCTATTTTAGGGATTGGGGCGTAAATTCCGCTTTAACTCAGTATATTGCCAGCTTAAAAGCCTCGGGCAATCAATCAGAAATACACGATATTGTTTACTCAGGAATAATTTTTGAAATGATTTCGGGCTCAATTTTATCCGTGATTTGTTTTGCTATAGCTGAACCCTTAGCATACCTTCTGAGCCCTAAAGATATTGGCAGCCTTACACTCTATATTTCAATAGTGTCAATTTCCATATTTGCAGGGGCTCTCATAAACGCAGCAACTGGTATCTTTGTAGGATTTCAAAAGATGAAACTAAATAGCATTACGATGATTATTCAAGCAGTCATCAAAACCGCTCTTGGACCTGCATTAATCGTTCTAGGTTTTGGTGTTTTAGGTGCACTATATGCTTACATTGTATCCTTTGTTGCTGGAGGGGCAATCGCAATTGGACTGGTTTACTTTATCGTTTTCAGACCTTTACGAGTACATAAAGTCGGAAAAATTAACATTAAAAAAACTCTGAAACCCATGTTGGCTTATGGCTTGCCTCTAACAATCTCATCCATTTCTTTGGGTGTTCTTGCCCAAATTTTCGCTTTTACAATGGCTTCTTACGCAGGATCAGAAATGATTGGAAACTATTATGTATCAACATACTTCGCAACAATCATAACATTCATTACAATACCAGTTACCACTGCCCTTTTCCCCACTTTTTCCAAAATGAATCCCCAAAAGGACCCCGAACTAGTAAAAACGGTTTTTGCATCTTCCGTAAAATACACCACGCTGCTTCTGATCCCAATTACATTTCTTTTGATAACTCTTTCCACCCCATTGATCAACACGTTATTTCCTAAAGTCGGCTTACTGGCAGGAATGTTTGTTGTAAATGCTGCTTCAAAATATCCTAATGCACCACTTTTCTTGTCACTTTCGATACTTGTAAACTTGTTTGCCTTAGCTGGCAACGCCAGTATGTCTTCTTTTCTTAATGGTGTTGGAAAGACGCAACAAGTGATGAAACAAAACCTACTCTGCCTTGCAGTGGGTCTACCTATCGCTTACTTAATGGTGGCATTTTTCTACTCAATTGGAGGACCACTTTACGCTGTAATCGGCGGCCTTATTGGACTCTTAATTTCAAATGTTCCTAACACCGCCTGGGGGCTTTACTGGATCTGGAAAAACTATAAAATTAAAGCGGACTTTAATAACTCAGCCAAAATCCTTGGCTCGTCAATAATCGCAACAGCAGTTTCATGTTTGTTTCTTACTTTTTTGAGTTTGCCATATTTCGCAATACTTATTGTCGGATTTCTTGTTTTTTCGCTTGTTTATGTAGTTACTGCTCCATTTATTGGAGCAATTAATTACGTGGATATTGAGAATCTTAAGACAATGACCGCTACGTTGCCTCTAGTTTCCAAGATTTTAGGCTTACCTTTGTTATTGATGCAAAGAATCTGCAAAACTAAGCGATCCTGCTCTAATTGATCATTGTTTTTCAGAGCGTAAAAAGTCACTTTTAACGCATGCTGCTTTGATAGCTTGGTAGATTGTTAATGTCTTAGCTAACTTTCCTACTTTTGGTCCAAGGTTGGCTAAGAAAATTAGACCGCAAAATTCAACCTAAGAAAACTAAATATTATATGTTTAAAGTAAACATATTTTGCCAACTTATTTTGAATTCATAAATAACTAATATAGCCTCAGCAATATTTCAAACTCTAAAAAATCATTTAGGGGATGCGACAAATAAACCAATTAACAAGCAAGAACAGAAAGCAACTTAAGAATAATTTAGATGAAGCTTTAGACTGCAGTTTGGAAGTACTTTCCACTGAAATGCGAAACATATTGTTGGACGACCTTGTTACGGCTTTTGAAAATAGACTTAAAGTATTAAAGCAGATTCAGCTTGACCTATGTTGCTTATCAAGCATTGAAGTTAACATTGATAATCAGACAGTCCAAAATTGAAATACAAACGGACCTTCTCAAAAGATTGTGTCTGGAAAGATATTGAAGCTAAATCAAATAGTCCAATACAGCAAATGTGCTTCTAACGAACCTATTAGACCGATCTTTTCCCAAAATCTTCCAACTATTACAAATTCAGCACATCAAGAATTTCAGATTCAAAAAACAAAATCTCCATTGTTCTTTGAACCTTGCGCAATATTAAATTGCAAATGATCTTCATGCGCTTGAACGTTGCCTGTTCCTATTGTCCTGCAAATGGTCTTAAGTGAACCGGTAGTATAATCAAGCATTGATTTCCCATCATTCGTTAAAGCATAAACCTTTCTCGGTCGCTCGCCATTCATGTTCCATTCACATTTGATAAAACTCTTCTTTTCCATTGTGCTTAGCAAAGGGTATATCGTGCTTGCGCCAAACGTTACGCCGTAGCATTTACGTATGGTTGATATTAATTCATATCCGTGCATTGGGCGATTATCAAGTAATTGGAGAATTATTAGGTCTAATAGGCCTTTTGTAAGTTTTGTTTGAATGTTCTTGTGTGTAAGATTCATTTCTTTTCCTCATGTATTTTTGTTGTGCGTGTATACAATATGTACCTAATCGGACCTATCGCTGCACATATCTCAATATACAATAAAGCACGATATAAAGCTTAAGACATACTAATTACATATCAAAGCATAAAAAAAACCATTCTTCAAACAAAAGCGATCCAAAAACTAGCCAAAAACCAAAAGAAACACCCTAAAAACACAAACTAACCAGAAAAAACTAATCGTACAACAAAAAAACACCAAAAACAAAGAAAAATCTTTCAGGAGTTTTCAATGAACCACTTCAGTGAGAACAAATAACCTTCAAAACTTATCTCAGAATCCTCGACTGAATAAGCAAAAGAAGGAACACTTTCCCGCACAGTCTTCATTACATCTATTTCAAGGAGTGCCGCGCTCGCACCAAAAATACTTTCAAGTGCATAAACAAAATCACCTATTTGATTAGGTATGTTTTCTTTGCTTATTTTGAACTTGGTATCTAAGAAGAAAAAGAACTTTTGTTTAACCTCCTCGCCTAACTTTGAAAAGGTCTGGTCTATAGCTTTAAGGATGGTTTCTTCGAAACTTGAAGATTTAAGGCTTAACTGCATCTTTGGCAAGGTTTCAATTTTTATGTAGCTCATTTTCACTGCCCCTTTTTTCCTTACTGTTGTTTTGTAATACTTACCTACAATTAGAAGGAGTGTATTAAGACTTAATATAGCATTTACTTCAAACTTCGACATATTGCGAAACTTGATATATGCAAAAAAGACACATCTGGCAAACTAAGAATCCTTTCTATAATCTTTTTTTGAGGATTTCCATGAATAATATGCCAAATGAATGATGTGTTAGGCTCAAAAGTTTAAAAAATTGCAAACACCTGAAAACTTGTTGAGCTCTTCAACATCGAAAAAATAAATAGATGCGAATTATTGAATGTATATCGGGAGTTTTAGAAAAAGAAATAATTAGCTTGTGCTTAATGCTCTATTATACTTATTGTGTTCCTGATATCGAGATTGAAACGGTGAAATTCGTTATATCAACTACATTCGGTGAAACTACTAATGTTAAGACTGCTGCGGTCGATTGTCCAGGCAAGAGTCTTGTGCCTTCTTGATCCCAAGTAAGAGTTATTGGTCCGTTGGCGGTTGTTGGAACCCAACCAGTAGGTACCATACTTAATGCAAGAGATACACCGCTACCGGTATTTTTGATGTATATTGTCTTGGTGACATTTGTTCCAGGCGTTGGTGAGCCCCAATTTATTGATGTTAGGTTATTTTGAAAAGCGCTATCTGAGTAAACTCCAAGGTTTGCTGTGACATTTACTCCTCCTGCAGAAAGGACAGTTTTATTTGTTGATAAAGCAGCGTACGTTGTTAACGTTAGTGATATCATTAGTATCATTAATATGATAACACCAGTGATTCTTAGATTGATTTTTTTAATGTTGAGCTGTTTTATGTTTATTCTTTTTAAGCTGCTCTTGATTGAGTCGATCTTTTTTAGGCTGTTTGAGGGCGTCGATTTTTTTGAGGATGCTTGTGAGGCTTTCTTTAAAGTTTTAAAGTTCATCCTTTTAGCACATCTTAAGTCTTAAATCATGAGATTTATCTTAAAAGCCTTTTGACAATGCTTCAAGAGAAGCATACTCGTACAACAAAAATACATACAATGTTCAAACTAAATCAAGTCTTCAATTGAAGCACATAATATTTTTTTTTAAATATCTCATGAATTACAGTCTTGAGATTATCCTAAGGGCTCTTTATCAAAAAGGAACT
>DATIXS010000020.1:0-4765 GCA_035518335.1 Candidatus Acidiferrum sp. | reverse complement strand
AAGCAATTATATGCACAAGCACCCTTGAGCTTGGCATCGACATCGGCAACGTGGACTTAGTTATCCAGTATATGTCGCCTAGGCAAGTTAGCAGCTTAATTCAGCGAGTTGGCAGAAGCGGACACAGCCTTGAACGGCTCTCAGAGGGAGTAATTATCACTGCTTTTCCCGATGATACTTTAGAGTCAATGGCAGCAGTTGAAAACGCGAAACAAAACAAGCTTGAACCTGTACTGCTACACAAAAATGCCCTGGATGTTTTGGCGCATCAAATTGCTGGCATACTAATGGACAAAGAAACTATAAGCCAACGTGAACTCTTAAAAATTATAAGCCACGCCTATCCATACAGCACAATTACTGAGGAGAAGCTTGAAGATATCGTACAATTTTTGGCGAGTATGCATAAAATTAGAACTGAGGAAGAGGGAAAGATTTTGAGAAAAACAGGAAAAACACGAGAATACTATTACAGCAACCTATCAATGATCCCTGACGAAAAACGTTACCCAGTAATCAGCGTACTTACTGACCGAAAAATAGGTACGCTTGGTGACGAATTCATGACGTTGCATGCTCGTGTTGGATTGCACTTTATTATGCGTGGAAAAGTTTGGCGCATGGTCCAAATTAACGATGAAACCGGAACCGTTCATGTTGTACCCGCTGAGGACCCAT
Organism: Candidatus Acidiferrum sp.; assembly: GCA_035518335.1. Taxonomy (GTDB): domain Archaea; phylum Thermoproteota; class Bathyarchaeia; order Bathyarchaeales; family Bathycorpusculaceae; genus Bathycorpusculum. The sequence continues at coordinate 4,087 of DATIXS010000020.1, read as the reverse complement.
CTGCTGCGATTCCAGGGTGGGATGGAGAAATTCTTCCAGTACCTTTTGACTTGGCGCAGCAAACAGGGGAAATGCGGGAAAAACTCGGCAAAATAGTTAAAACAGGTAAAAAACCTGAGACTGCAGCTGAAGAGTTAGCCACAGAATTAAAGACTGACAAAACAACACTTGTTGAGGCAGCGTTTGAAATTGATGAATACCTGAAATCTGGAGCACCTTTGCCCACCCAAAATCGCATAGTCATAGAAGTATTAGACCGCTACATCGTTGTTCATGCCTGTTTTGGAGAGATTGTTAACCGCACTTTTGGCGGAATCTTTGATTCAGTTCTATCAGAACGCGAGGCCATTACAGGATGGTGGACAGACGGCTATCGAATCCTGCTTGAAACATCCCACAAGTTGTCAAAACTGGAGATAGAAGGCTTACCCAAAGAACTATTCAACTTAACGGACGAACATGTAGATGAGGCATTTCTGAACTACGTGAACTCGAAGTTTCCATTCGTTTCTGGGATGAAAGCTATTGCTGAGAGGTTCGGCGCTTTACCAAGGGGAAAAACATTGGCTCATTCCGGACGGGGCGAAAAACTCAAAGGAGCTTTTGAGGGCACCCCAATTTATGATGAGACACTTAGGGAAGCCATGATGGATAAAGTGGACCTGCAAAAGACCAAACAAATAATGCATGAGATAAAAGAAGGAAAAATAACTGTCAACACGCTTGCACGTGAGTCGCCAACGCCTTTGGCATACCACATTTTGATGCAGTATGCCGACACGGCAGAGTTGATGGCGCCTGAACTCGTAATCTTAAGCAACATTGACAGGATGAAACATTCTATCGAAGTTAGAACTGCCAGATTACTATGCATGAACTGTAGAACATGGACAACTCAAGTGCACATAAAAGATTTACCCGATGAACCACAATGCGGAAACTGCAATTCACGCTTACTTACGCAGCTTTATTTTAGTCAAGACGTAGAAAAGTTAAAAGTGGACTTACAGAAGCGACGTGAAGGCAAAGAACTTACTCCTGAAGAACTAAAAGAACTAAGCACGGCCAGACGCAAAGCCGACTTGATACTGAGCTATGGAAAGCAGGCGATTAAAGCGCTACAGGTAAAAGGAGTTGGTCCCGAAACGGCATCTCGAATTCTAGGAAAGATGCATCCTAACGAAGATCAATTTTACATGGATTTACTCAAAGCAAAAATTCAGTATTTGCGAACTAGAGAATTCTGGGACAAATAAATGCTGCATGCCTTGCAATGCTTCGCAGTCTGGAAAAAGCTCAAACGTGCAACGGGAAAAAGAGGTTAGTCTGCGATAAGGATTTTAAGTTTAAGTTTGGTTTAGGCTGTAGGAAAATGCAATGCCGATTAAAGCTGTCTTATTTGATATGTTCGATACAATCATGATGATTAGAAGAAACAACGATTTCTACAGTCCAGCATTAATGCGAATGTACAGGTTCCTAAACCAAAAGGGCATTGATGTCTCCTTTGAAACGTTTGAAAAAGTCTACATTAAGACGCGTGATGAGCTTTATGCCAAAGTAGACGCTAGCCTTGGGGAGCCTCACTTTAATGTTCGCGTCTATGAAACTCTCAAAAGCTTAGAGTATGATTATGAGGTTTCAAGTTCTTTAGTAACTGAGGCGACTGACGAGTTTTGTGATGAATTCATGACTTTTGTTTACTTAGACCAAGATGCTAAAACTGTCCTTGAGGCACTTCATGAAAAATATCAACTGGGGATAATTTCAAATTTTGCCATTCCTGAATGCATCGATAAACTGCTTGAGACTCACGGTTTAGATGAGTTCTTGGACGTGGTTGTTGTATCAGCAGCTGTTAACAAACGCAAACCTAGCAAAGAAATTTTCGAAAACGCTTTGAAAGCTCTAAGTGTTTCTGCAGAGGAAACTGTTTTTGTAGGCGACACTTTAGATGCGGATATTGAAGGCGCTAAAGGAGCAGGCATGAGAGCTGTATATATTGAAAGACGTATTCAAAATGAGTCAGGACATTTTAAGCCTGATAAAACTATAAAGCGTCTCAGTGAACTTACTTCAATGCTCGAAGAATTCTAGATATTAAGAAATATAGAAAACCTTTACTTTACCAAAAAGAAAAGCAACAAGGTGAAAAACATTGCTTATAGGCGCAATTTCAGATACTCATGATAATTTACCTCAAATTGAAAAAGCAGTAAAGTACTTAAATGAACAAGAGGTGGGTTTGGTTCTTCACGGTGGAGATTACGTTGCAGGTTTTGTCATTCCAAAATTCAAGCAGTTAAACTGTAAACTTATCGGTGTATTTGGAAATAATGATGGAGACCACGAATTACTAAAGAAACGATTTAGTGAAACCTCAAACTGCACCATTCGTGACCGATTCGCTAAAGTAGAATTTGATAGCTACAGAATTGCTTTACTGCATGGAAACGAAACTGAACTGCTCAATGCAATTATTGATAGCGGATACTTTGATGCAGTAGTCCACGGACACTCGCACATCAAAGGAATTGTGAAGAAAGGCAAAACGCTTGCAATCAACCCAGGCGAACTATGTGGGTACTTGACAGGAAAATCCACTTTAGCCTTGCTTGATACAGAAAAGAATGAAGCTAAAATCACCGAGTTGTAGCTTGAGACACCAAGTTATAGTTATTTGTTAAATATTTGAGAGGCGTTACAAAAGAGTGGAATCCCCGAATCGTTAGTCTCTAATTTCTTTTTAGAAAATGCAATTGATATCAGTACTGCAATTGCAAAAAGTGGCAGAATTATCCAAGTTGGAAACTCTGGAATTGAAGGGGATGGATTGATAGTTGGGGATGGGCTTGATTGAGGAATGCCAAAATTCGGAATTGAGATGGGTTTCATTAATGCGTGATTATCTTGAAGGGCACCAGTTACTACACCATTTGTGTAAATGTCAATCTTGTATGGCGCGTTGCCGACTCCTGATGAATCTATTTCAGTAGCATTAGGATATCTTGTCAAGTAATCACTCCAAAAATTCCTATCGACTGTTTCGTTTCCCACTACCTGTAATAAAATGCCGCCTAAAAGATTGTTTTCAGTTATAGAATTACCACTTGACAGTTCTATCCCGATTGTTCCCATAATGGTGCAGTGAGTGATATTGTTCCCACCGTTATTCCAGTAAAGAAGAATTTCGCTTTTTGCATCATTTGTAGTATTGCCTATGTAGTCATAATAGAAAGTGTTTCCACTGCTTCCATGAGCGTTTATGCTGAAATTGAAATTCATAATTCTCAAATTCTCAACGGTAACGTTCTGAATCTCAAGTGGTGATGGATATTGGGTAAGGTTGTTTGTTAGGTCGATTCCTGTACCGCCATACCCTTCAAGTGCGTAGCCTGCACCATCAATAATGATGTTGCTTTTTTGAACTTCTATGCTACCTGAAATGTTGCCAGTTAGAACATAGAGATTTCCGTTGCGCTGAATGTTATTTGTTCCAACAATGTCCCCGTCAGTGTTGATGTAAATGTTTGTAGATTGCGCCTTAACATTTGAGGGATAAGCTATGAACAAACCTGCTAAAACAATTAGTACAAACAACAGAGCAATACCTTTTCTCATGTTTTCGCTTCTTGTTAAGAAGTGTACAAGTGTCTATTAACTCTCCCCAAAGAACACCCTGTTCCCCTAAAAGAACACCCTCAATAATGAACTATTTTTATTACTCAGCATTTAGCGAAAGTTTATTGACTATCTCTACGCTGTGCGGATTTAAGACTTATCACCATCAATTCTCTTCTTGAGAAGCATGACTGTTCTTTTCTTTATTTTTCTATTCAATGCTTCTTCTTGATTTAAAGTTCTGCGAAGTAGAAAGTCATACTCACAAAGTATTCTTGCATTCTTAAGCAATGTAACTCTAAGGACATGATGGTGTATTTCAGGACAATTCGTATTTTCCAAAAAAGCCTTGATTTGTTTAAACTTCTTATCAATGTCCTTGAACGCTATAGTAGCATGAGGCTTCCATTTTTTTTGTATCAAATTTACTAAGTTGACAGAATCCAAGAAGTTTCGCAACAATTTC
>DATIXS010000019.1:0-2289 GCA_035518335.1 Candidatus Acidiferrum sp. | reverse complement strand
GGAAATGTAATTTCGCGATATTGTCGCGTTTGAGCCTGAAATTAATAAGCCCACGATGTTGTGGGAAACTGTATTTCCGGTTACCGTGTTGTTTTGGGTCCAGATGTACATACCAATACTAAAGTTCTCGACGTCTAAATTCTCAATTGTAATTCCATTCACACTTTTGTTTCCTAAGTCAACGCCTATAGTGTATTTGTCTAAAGTGTTGGGATCAGGTCCAGTTCCTATAACCCAAATGTCTGTTGAGTTGCCATTAAACGGTCCTTTGAGAGTGTATCCTGCCCCATCAAGCACTACATTACCTTTTAAGATTTTTACCGCCGCGTAGACATTATCAGTAAAAGTATAGATGTTTCCACTTCTCTGAATCGGTGCAGAGGTAGGATAGACGCTGCCATCAGGTTGTATGAAAATTGTGGATAAAGCAGGTTGCGCATTTGCTGATTTGAATAAGTATGGTGTTGAAGCGAGTGCTAGAAAGATCATTATTGAAACTAAAGTTTTCTGAGCTCTCAATTTCTTCATACACTATCTACCTTATCATGATTCGAATTTATTAACCAGTTCCTAGACTTGCAAATGGTTTTTCCCGCAAATTTAAATTGCAAACAATCTTCGTAAGGACACATTTCAACGCAGCGCAAACACCAAATACATTGGGAAGAAGCCACATCGCCGTTTTTTTGTTCATAAACTTCTTTATCTTGGGTTGGGCAAACTCGCTTGCAAATTCCACATTTCGTGCATTTCTCAGATTGTTTATTTAAGCGTACGCCGGAAATCCATTTGAACGGTGGAAATCTGTTAAACAACGCTATCAAGGCGCCAAGAGGGCAAATTCTACACCATGATCGCCTAAAAAAGAATGCTGCAATCGTGACAACTGCTAAAATAATTAGGTTTTCTGAGGTTAAGTAGAAACCAAGCTGGTAAAATGCACCACCAGTTGTTTGCGTGATCCACTCTGGCCTCTGCAAGCCTAATCCAACGTCCGCTAACATGCAAAATGGCTTCATGGGGCAAACTTGGCAGAAGGGCGCTGAAAAGTAATTGTAGACAAAGCCTCCTTTTTGAGTCCCAGGCACAAGTTGAGTCCCAACGATTGCTTGAGAGCCAAAAATAATGCTGATTATAATAACGAGCGCTAGAATAAGATAACCTAACTGATGAAACCTTTCGTTAAACTTATCTGAAAAGTTTCTCCGCTTAACGTTTAGAACTTTTCTTAAACGTGTCATCAGATCTAAATACAAACCAAACGGGCAAACCCATCCGCAGAAGACTCTTCCAAGAATAACAGCAGCTACAATCACAACGCCAAAAACTATGGCTAATCTAGCTAAGCCCGTGGAGTCATAATGCACACCCCAACCGCCTCCAACATTGAAGAAAGGGTAAAGATATGTTTGAATTTGCCAAAGAGCACAAGTTACGGTTCTGCCGCAAGGGTAATAGCATCCGAAAAAGGGAACCGGCAAGCCATCAGGCAGTGATATTCCAAGAGCACTGGTTGCAACCAAAGAACTATGAGGTGACAACTCCTCAACAGGCAAAGACAAGTATTGGTGATCGATGAAAATGCCGAAGAAAATCAGGAACAACACGCCTATCTGAAACAGAAGCCTAAATGAACTGATCTTTATGTTCTTTTTTCTTGCTCCCAAAACTGCAGTAATTACACCCAAGCTTACCAAAGCTGCAGTTGCTCCGAATACGTTATAATTCGGATGATAAGCCAACGTTATAGCTGAAGGAGGAGCAGTTGGATTAGGATTGGCTGGATCAGTTACCTGAGCGAACAATCTATCGGCAATTACTCCGTTTATAGCAAAAATGTTCCAATAGCCAGCTACATCAAGTTTCTCAGTAACGCTAAAATTGCCAGAGATAGGATCAGACAGTACATCTTGTTCTAAATACGAGAAATCTGGTCGTGTGTAAACTACACGTACCCACTTATTTTCACCTGGTGGACAAATTTGCCCCGTGACTGTGACGGTTTGGTTAACATCAATTTGAGTTACATTTATGTTAGCTGTTACACATGGACCATAGCAAGAGTTGACTGGTTGAACATAATCTACACTGACAAAGTAAATGGCGATTATGATTGCAATTGTAAAACAGAGAACAGTTCGCTTTTTAATGCAACCTCACCAAGCTCTAAGTGCATCCTAATGCAGGTATTTGCTCATATAATTTTTGCAAATTGGCTTGTGTGGCTTTCTCTCTGGCTGTTAGGAAGTTGGATGTATTACTACAAATGGATCTTTGTCTAGCAATTTT
>DATIXS010000018.1:0-2613 GCA_035518335.1 Candidatus Acidiferrum sp. | reverse complement strand
TGTGGCTTCATCAACAAGAATTGATATGGCAGTAGCCATGTCTCTTAATAGTTTAGCATCAGACACTTTAAGCTTGAACATATTATTTCTTTTCCTCGATATTGCATATTACTGTAAAGTTATATAGCTTATCATTACACTTTGTGTTAATAAATAAATTGTTCTAACCAAACAAAAAACATGCTTTAATAGAATATTGTTGCAACAAGAACGGAAAAAAGAATAACTAGAAAACGGAAAGAAAAAGTTTAGCTGTATTCTCTAAATGTATAATTGCATTTGGTGCATCTTAGGAACTGAGTCGAAGATTCATCTGCTCCCCGAGTCTGAACTTGCCAAACATACGCATTGTTATTTCCGCATCTTGGACATTCGATCCGAACGGTTGGTAAAGTGCTTAATTTCTGCTCTTCTTTCCCAATGACTGCGACAAGTTGTTGGGGACTATGCTGGATAACTTTTGGTGCCACTTTCGTCTCTACTTCGCCTGCCTCTGGCTTTTTATAACCGCATTTCGGGCAAGCCAGAATTAATGAAGCCTCTTTGCCACTCTTAGATTTCTTTGGTTCAAGACGCGATCCACATTTAGGGCAGAATTCCATATACCGTCACTACACTATCTGTTTCGGATTCCCTTAGCATTGTACCTTTTAAACTTTTTCTAATTTGGACCTAGTTAAGAAGTAATTCCTGACGCAATCAAATGTGCAACTCGCAAAGGTTCGGGAATAAGGCTTCTTGTCGCAGTTAACACCACAATTTTTCTAGCGTCAACTTTTGAAATTCCAGCTATCTCCATGTAAAGCTTCTTATCTCCGGAATCTACGTCTATAATTGGTCCTGCGCTAAGAATCATTTTCCAGCGTTCGTCGCTTTTAGGTAAATTATTAAGTGCATTACGAATCGCTTCTAGATCAGGTTTGTTACGCATCAATGCTATAACAGGAATGCGTGTGGCTATATTGAGCTCCTTGATATCAACTACGTTAAAGCCACCAAACGTTATCCCGTTTAACATTACTAATCGCAATTGTCTGCAGTGTGATGAATTGTTAATCATTTCTGCTATTTGTTCTGCAGCATCAAAACCATCAAGCGCAATATCAGTGTGCATTACTCCGTCGAGACCATAGTTGCCTCGTATAACAGCCCCAACAACTAGTACTCGTCCAAATGTATGCGGAACAAACTTGCCATCATCTACTCCGAGAACACGGATTTCAGATTTTATAGACCTAAACTCTTTGTTTTCCAAAATTCTTACCTGAAAATGATAAGGTATATTTGTGCTTTTAAATCTAAACATCCGTCTTATTAGACCAATTATAGATTTCTATTTTTTCAGATATTAAATTCAAAATATCGTTTTTATGATACTTTTCGATATATTACTTTTTAGAGATCATGTTTTTTTGCGAAGTATGATTCACTTGGAAACATGGCTTATATTTTCTCAAACTTACTCAAACATTGGAGAAGGAGTCAGAATTATATGATTACAGAAGTAGACACTCAAGACCCACCAACACTGTCTGAACGATGTCGAATTGCGCTGGAAAAAAGTTATGGCTTTAAAATTCCTATGCCGAAAAGCGTACGCAAAGCTCCAAAGGAAACGTAATTTTTGCATTTAATGGAGTGAATATCATGTCCAACAATAAACTTCGGGAAAGCTACAAACTAAGGAAAAGAGATAAAGAAAACAGAAAATCAAGCGAGGAATTTCTCAAAGGCTACAACGCCATATGGAAGGAAGGCCCTTCAGTAAAATATCAAAATCCAGATGCTTGGAGCAGCCATATATCGCAAAGCAAAAGCTCTTCCTAAATCTTCTACAATTTTAGGTTCAAAAACTTTCAAAATACAAGTATTTAGAGATTAGTTGCTAGAGTTAAGAAAATAGGCAATTAGCAAAAAAACTAAGCGAAGTTAAACTAATTAATTATGGTTTTAGAACACGATCTAATTCTTTGCCAAAAGCATCATTTGTCTCGCAAACCTTTTCAATAGCCTTAATTAGCGCTTCTTCAGGTTTAGCGGAACCTTTCATCCGCACATAAATAACAGGGCTTGATGCCAAAGGATGCGGAACGTCGTAACCTGCAAAATCCACAGTCTTATCCTCTAGAAGTCTTTTTTGGACAAGGTTACAAATACCGTGAGTGCCACCTTCAATTTCAATTTTAAGCTCATTGTCTGATTTTGTCAGCACTTTTATTTTCATCAATCATTTCTCCTTTGGTTATAATGGCTCTTTTCCATAATCTGGAGCAATTTTGCGTTTCTCTATGTTGCCGCATTTTGGACAACGCAATTCATCATATCGTTGGTGATCCAGCAAGTTACCACATCGAGAGCAGAAAGCGTACATTATACCTAAGTTCTTGTCGTTGGTTGATAGATGGAAAATACGGTTTTTTGAACTAATAACTTTAGCTCTAACAATGTCACCTGGTTTAACAACATCACTCATCATGTCTACATATCTATCGGAGACATCAGAAACATGCAAGATACCGCTGAACTCTCCTGAGAGCTTTTTGTTGTTTAGTTTAAAGATTTTCACTAAGACGTTATCTGATTGAGCATTACCAATTTGCCCTACAATGATGC
>DATIXS010000017.1:0-3823 GCA_035518335.1 Candidatus Acidiferrum sp. | reverse complement strand
AATTTCAGTGCAATATCGATCGCATCAGTTTGAAGGCTAAGAAGCTCAGCTGCAGGTCTAACTTGGAATCTTCTAAGAGTTGAATAGAAGGGTTTCTCACGGGTCCCTGAAAACTTAACTTTGGCAACACCGTACTTTTCTACATCTAATTGTGCTAGACGCTCTGAAGCCTCAACGTCCCCCAGTATGGCCGGATAAAGACGTCTTCCATGTTTCCTGCCAATCTTCTGTTTGAAACTCAAAAGGTTTTGAATAATTTCTTCTGTGAACTTGAGGCTCTCTTCCGAATTTATGCTTTTTTCAGTAAATGCTTCAACAGCTTCCCGAAACCCAGCTAAGTTAATTATTCTGGAACAGTTTTCAAGCCTGAAATATGTATCTCCACTTGAGTTTTTTAGTAGGAAAGGCAGTGAGTTTTTTCCGAATTGTTTTAACGCATTGTTTTTTATTCCTATAGCCCTTGCAGCAAGTTCAAAACGTTCTCGTACAAGCTCAAAAAACTTGTTTTTGTCTTTTTCACTTTCTTGAGCAATTCTCGGTAAATTTATTGTTACGCAACCAAGACATCCTGTACGCAGAGTATCCGTTTCCCAATCTCCAGTTAAATCAGTTGCCAGTTTGACTCCTGAAGGTGAAAAAACATTATTTTCTGTTTCTTTTCCTGTTGTGTTGACAAAGTAAGGTGTTCCTCTCTCAGCTGCTAAACGGTGAGCCTTCAGAAGGATTTCTCTTGATTTTTCGTCTTCTAGAGACTTCTTATTTATTTTCAATATTAATTTGGGATTAAGAAGTGGCTTCTTAGCGTTCTCTTCCAAAAAAACATCAAGGACAAGAGATGCTAATAGTTGGCTTTCTTGCACGAAGTCACAATATTTTCCAACTATTTTTCCCATTGGTCCAATTGCTTCCTTTTCCGTAGTTAATTTTGGAATTAATAGCTCAAGTACTAAAGCAGCTTCTGTATGCTGATTTAGATTCAAAATTAGTAAGCGTAGATTTTCCCTTATTCTTTGAATTTCTGTGCCCTTAACAAAAGGGGCCAGAAAAACGTTGAAGTAATTGCATGTTTGAGTACGGTTTATTTCTTTATTCGCATGAAGAAGCACATCAAAGACAATTGCTAACGCCGATTCGAAATCCCCAGGTGGCTCCATTGAAGTTTGAAGTGGATTATCCAGTTTAATTCCGTTTTGAAAGAAAAACCGTAGATCATGACTGACTTCGTTAGTTTTCAGAATCCACGAGCCTAAGCTATCAACGTGAATGCTACCTGAAAGATGAGCGTCTGCTATATCTCTTGGAAAAATATTAAGAAGCGTATACTCTCCAAGAACCGCTTGGCCTGCTCTTGTAAGCAACGTTGTTGAATCAACGGTTTGGTCCTTTGCTTCAATTGAAGCAGTGACTTCATGTACAGGCATTCCGACTCTCGTAAGCTTGTGACGGTACTCTTCGTATCCTTTCTCAATCAAAATGCCATTAACTACTTCCCTGATTAAGGCAGCAGTGAGATATTTTGTCTTTGATTTGACTAGTCGTTTTTCAGTTTCTTTGGCTGCTTTCTGGGCAAGTTCAGCTGGCACTTTTGCTTCTCTTATGAGTGAATTGGCTATTTTGTTGGCATCAAATTCTTCTAGAGTCAAATGTGAAGTGCGGACAAGCATCCCTCTTGGTTTAAACGCCTTCTTCTCGACGCGGTCAGCTACATCGAGAACCATTTTTCCAAGATCCGTTAAATAATATTTTTTTGCTTCAACATCTGCTTCAACCAAATCAGCCTTCAACATGAATTTTAAATGATAAGCAAATCTGCCCGCATCCCGGCTCGGATTCATTTTTAGTTGGTTCATTAATTCAGTGTACGAGAGTGCGCTTTTGTCAAAAAGTAGGTTCAGGATTTGCAGTCTAAGGGGTGATGAGACTGCTTTTAGAACTTTTACGCCGCGTGCACGTTGCGGTGGCTGATTTACCATAACCCTTTTCTCCTTTGATCCCCGATTGATGCTCAACCTATACTTGAAGCCAGACTTTAAACTTAGCTGCAACCGTATGTATGTAGAAAAAACTCCGATTTTGCTTAATTATTTAGTTTTGTTAGAGGAAAAATTAAGTTTATTAACAATCATATCATTTTTCATCTTTAAATGGGTATTAATATCAAAGAGAAATATGGCTCTTTCAATTTAGGCAACAAAACTATTTATTAAGTTAAAGAAGAGAGTACCTAGTTTATTGGGGCTAAGAAAATATGAAAGCATTCCTAATCCAATTCCCGTTCGGAGTCGCGGCTTTCGACGACAAAAACAGCGTAGTGGAGAAAGTTCTGTTTACGAAAAAACCTCAAGCAGCAGCGAGGAGCTTGATGAAAGTGGAAGCTGGCAAAATGCCTGATGAGGTTTTCTCATTGATTTCACTGCTAAAAAATGTTGGTTATGATATTTTCGTTTTTGAGAAAGCTAATTTGGCTGAAGAAGTTCAGAGAAAAATGAACGTTAATGTTGAGGTGGTAAAACCAGCGGAAGCTGAAGTCCTACGTTCTCGTATGAATGAGGTTGCCGTTGAATCAGGCTTTGTTAAAGATGAGAAGGAACTTAGTCTTTGGAATCGAAATGTCAGCATGGAACTTGCCAAGTTGAGAATCAAAGGTGCTTCAGAGAAAAGGGATTTAATTATAGCCCAAGGCATACAAACGCTTGATGATTTGGATCGTACAGTTAACTTATTCATGGGTAGACTTAGAGAATGGTATGGGGTGTATTTCCCTGAGCTTGACCGGTTAATCGAGAAACACGAAACTTACTCCAGACTCGTTATGAACTTAGGCGATAGAGAAAGCTACACAGCCGATGCTTTGGAGAAAGAAAATATTCCTAAAGAGAGATCACAGCTGGTAGCGAAAGCTGCTGAATCATCAATGGGCGCTGATATTGCAGAACGCGATTTGGAGCAGATACAAGAGTTAGCCAAGAATGTTCTTTCGTTTTATGATCTTCGCAAGAACATGGATAACTATGTTGACACCACCATGGAGGAAATGGCTCCTAACGTTCGTGCAGTGGCAGGTGCACTTCTGGGGGCAAGATTAATCGCCATCGCAGGTAGCTTGCAGAATTTGGCAATGAGACCGGCAAGCACAATACAGGTTCTTGGTGCAGAAAAAGCGCTTTTTCGATCTTTGAAAACAGGTGCTCGTCCGCCTAAACATGGCTTAATTTTCCAGCATACACTTTTACATGATGCGAAAAGGTGGCAGAGAGGAAAAATTGCGCGGGTAATCGCTGGGAAACTAGCTATTGCTGCGCGAGCTGACGCTTTTGGTGGGCATTATATTGGAGATCGATTGAAGGTGGATATTAACAAGCGTTTGGACGAAATTCGCGAGAAGTATAAGGAGCCTCCGCCGCCTAAAGAGCAGAAGCCGAGGCCTTCGTTTGAACGTAGGGAAGGTGGAGAACGGCCGTTTAGGCCGCCGCGGGAAGGTGGGGGGCGTCCATTTAGAGATCGTGGTGGACCACGTAGGGACAGGAATCGGAGAAGAGAGCGGCGTTGACCGTCAGGGTTAAGCCGCATGCTAAATTCAAGGAAATCTACCAAGCCTCTCTTGAAGATGGGTCGCAAAGGTTAGCAACTGTTAACTTAACACCTGGCTTAAATGTTTACGGTGAACGGCTTGTTAAAGTCAAGGGCGTTGAATACCGCATTTGGGATGCTTTCAGAAGCAAGCTTGCAGCAGCTATCCTAAAAGGCGTAGATAATGTTCCTATAGAACCTGGCTTTAAAGTGCTTTATTTAGGTGCTGCATCAGGAACTACTCCAAGCCACG
>DATIXS010000016.1:0-4327 GCA_035518335.1 Candidatus Acidiferrum sp. | reverse complement strand
TGATATTCAGTGGTGCTCTTAATGTTACTGTTGATTCGCGCGCAACCTAGCGCAAAGATAATGGTTGTTGAGAGGCTGTCTCTTGGTGACTCATGTAACAACGCCATTGACATAGTCGAGAATTGCTTTTAGGTCTTCATCGGGGGTTTTTAGAGGTTTTATTTTTAACCTTTCTAGTATTTTTGGGGTCATGAATGCTGGAAGACTTGGTCCTAAACGAATGTTTACGCCTAAATAGAAAAGAGACAGCAGAATGGCTACAGCCTTTTGTTCATACCACGAAAGTATAAAGAACAATGGTAATTCGCTCATCCCTACCTTGAATATTTCTTCAAAAGCTTGAGCTACTTTAACAGCTGAGTAAGCATCGTTGCATTGTCCAATATCTAGCAATCTAGGGATGCCGTCGACCTGACCTAAGTCCTTGTCGAAAAACCGGAATTTTCCGCATGCCAAAGTCAGAATAAGAGAGTCATTAGGGGTCTTCTCAACAAACTCAGTGTAGTAATTGCGTCCTGGTTTGGCACCATCGCAACCAGCTACGAGGAAGAAAGAGTTAATGTGCCCTTTCATTACTGATTCAGTTATGTTTTCCACCAAGGAAAGAAAAGATTTTCTAGCAAAACCAACAGTTACTGTTTTTTCATCCTTGTCTTGTGTGAACCCGGACATTTCTAATGCTTTTTCTATGACAGGAGAGAAGTCGCAGCACATCAAATCAGAACACTCTAAATTAGCTACTCCTGGCCAGCTCACTGGGCCCGATGTGAATAGATTTCTTTTGTAGTTTTCTATGGGTTTTTGAATGCAGTTGGTGGTCATCAGAATTGCTCCAGGAAAATTTGCGAATTCTTTTTGTTGATTTTGCCAAGCGGTCCCGTAATGGCCGAAAAAGTGAGAATACTTCTTTAACTTGGGGTAACCGTGTGCTGGGAGCATCTCTCCATGTGTGTAAACATAGATACCTTTGTCCTGGCTTTGCTTTAGAATTTCGTCTAAATCTTTTAGATCGTGACCTGACACCAATATTGCCTTGCCTTTCCTATGGCCTAGCGGAACTTGCGTAGGAACTGGATGACCGTAAGCTTCTGTGTTTCCAGCGTCCAAGAGTTCCATTGCTCTAATGTTGATTTCTCCACATTTCAAAGCAAGATCAAAAAAGTCATCAACACCCAACGACTCGTCCAAAGTTGATGCGAGCCCTTTTTGAATGAACTCGAAGACTTTGTCATCTTTTTTTCCAAGGCGATAAGCATGGTAAGTGTAAGCTGCTACCCCTTTTACTCCATAAATAAGGAGCCAGTGAAGCCCATGCAGTTCAGGGTTATTTAAGGAATCAGCGTTTATTCCGACCTGTTTTCCTTGTCTAATCAGGCCTTCTTGCGTCTTTTCAAGCAGCATATCAACTGGACCATGGAATTTAACATATCCTCCGGCTGCTCGAACTTTTTCACGAAGAGCGTCACGAAGTCTCGCTGACTTGTTAATGTATTCGATTAGTGTGCTTGGATCGAAGTTCACGTTAGTTAATGTGGCGAAAGCTGACTCGCAAATGAACAAATTTAACTGTTCATCTGTGACGCCCACTTTTTGTCCTTTTAATGCTAACTGCGATAACCCTCTTAACATGTATATCAATAAATCTTGAAGCGCACTCACTTCAGGATTTTTCCCACAAACACCGAAAGTTGTGCAGGCTTTTCCCTCACTAGTTTGCTCACATTGATAACAGAACATTTGATTCTTATCCACCACATTACACCTATTATTCACTTAATTGCCCAATGTAAATATCTCTTGTCCTTTACCAGTAAGGGCTCCAAAACTTTGAAACTGGGTATTCTCGGCAGAGTTAAGCGCGTAAGCTTTTGAGTTGCCGGTTTCCCCTTTCCAATAGCAAAATCTTCCGATCATGTTGATAAAATGAGGAAAAGCAGTGACGATTACTTCTTCAACACATCATGCTTTTATCATAACTAGCATCATTTTGAATTTTTTAATTGCTTTAAGCGCGTGTGGTTTGTTAGCAGGCAGAATTATCATTTCGCCTTCTTTTACGCGATAGTTCTTTTCAGAAATTGAAACTTCCGCCTCGCCATCCAGAATAATTATCAAAGCGTCAAAGGAAGCAACATGTTCGCTGAGTCCTTGGCCCTCATCAAAAGCGAAGAAAGTTACAGTTCCAGCTTTCTTGTCAACTAATGTGCGACTGACAATTGAGCCTTCCTGGTATTCTGCCAAACTATTCATATTCATGGTTTGCGCTTTTTCAGCAGCTTTTTTCTTCTCCATGAACGATTCATCTCAGGTCTAAAGCTCACGCAACCTACTAAACCAATGCATGAATTTAGATATAATGGTAATATGTTTTTGGTTTCTTAAAATGCGTCACAAACCCAAACTATTTCAAAACATGTATCCAGACGGAAAGGTGGTTGTAGGTTTTAACCGTTTTCTTTTTTAATCATTCACAAAACCTACAAAAAGCGCCTCAATTGCAGATCCCATAATCCTTAAGTAAAAGTTACCGCAAATACAACAAGAGGTAATTTTTTGAGTTTTTTTGGACATAAAAAAGATATCCAAATTCCTTTCAATTCCGAATCCATGTTCAACTGCAAATGTATAACCTGTCCTGTTCAAGCAAATAGCCCTTGCGCAAAACCCAAGATAGCTACAAGAAACGATCTGATTCAGAATCCCCAAAAACTTATGCAGCAAATGACGAGTCCGGGAATGATGAAGAATGTAGAAATGATTAAGGGAATGGATGCCCAACAGGTAATGGGAATGTCAAGAGAACAGATGAAAGCGTTGAGTGATGAAATGAACAAAAACGTTCCAAAAGAGAGTTATGAAACTCTGGCTCCCAAACCTGAAGATTTCCCTGGTCCATACTGTGCAAATGGAGTTGCAACCTGCAAAGATTTCGATTTCACAAAACTATGCATGTGCGGCAGCTGCCAAATATTTAGTAAGTACAATTTAGCGAAAGCAAAACCCAATCTTTACTTCTGCAGGGATGGCAAACCCAAGTAAATTCAAAGCATTCAAGTAAACAAAACTCGTGAATACACTAAAGAATTTGAAAGTAATCAATTTTCTATAGGTATCTTCTTTTTTTTTGCTTTCAGAATCAAACTCAATTAGGCTATATTAGAATTTACTGCAAAAGAATCAAATCTAACATCAACTCAATTAATACCATTATCATGAAAAAGATAATCATTTTAGGAGCAGGTCTTTCAGGCTTAACAGCTGCAATAAATCTCGCAAAATCAGGGTATACAGTTGATGTTTATGAAAAGAACAAAGACGTAGGAATGAGATTTAACGGCGACATACAGGGCTTGGAAAACTGGTCCGACAAAAAAGACATTATTCAAGAATTGAAAGATATGAATTTAGACATTGATTTTGACTACTCACCTTTCTATAGTATATTACTTACAAATGGCATCGGGGTAAGAGAAACACGGTCTAAAAAACCGCTTTTCTACTTATTAAAGCGTGGTTCATTTTCTGGAACATTAGACTTTAGCCTTAAGGCTCAAGCGCTAAAATCAGGAGTTAACATACACTTTCAAGAAACGATATCACCAAATGAAGCAAACATCGTTGCGACCGGTCCAATCGTAAATGAAGCCGTTGGTGTGGTAAAGGGAATAATTTTTGAAACAGATATCAACGATACCGCAATTATAGCATTTAATAATAAATTAGCTTTCAAAGGTTATTCCTATCTCCTTATCACGAAAAAATATGGCTGTTTATGCACAGTAGTAAGGATAGATGATGCTCATAGAATTAATTTGTATTTTGAAAGAACAAAAGAGTTTTTTTTAGAAAAAATTGGCTTCCAAATACAGCCTATAAGAGATGTGCAAGGCTTTGGGAGTTTTTCATTAAAGAGGTTCACGAAAGGAAATACTTTGTATGTAGGTGAAGCTGCGGGGTTACAGGACTTTCTTCTAGGCTTTGGAATGAGATTTGCATTTGCTTCAGGCTATCTTGCAGCTCAAAGTGTCATTTTCGCAAAGGATTACACAAGAATCGTAAACGAACATTTTGGACAACGGTTACGAGTTGGAATCGTCAATAAATGGTTATGGGAAAATATTTTATCAAAAAAAGACTATTCGCTTTTGATAAAATTTCCGAATCTAATTAAAAATAGCTATTTAGTTCATAATTATACTTGGTTTCAACAAGCGATGTATCCTTTAGCCCAATTCAGCTTAAAGAAGACGTACTTTGAGCTTAAATCTTAGTCCTCATTGTTATTTTTCAGTTAGCCTCCTCGATTTTAATTTCTTATAATTATCTG
>DATIXS010000015.1:0-5388 GCA_035518335.1 Candidatus Acidiferrum sp. | reverse complement strand
TTTTCCCAGGTGAATTCTGGTTCTTCTCTTCCGAAATGTCCGAAGACAGCTGTTTTTTTGTAGATTGGTCTTAGCAAATTAAGTTGGTCAATGATCGCCTTTGGTCTCATATCAAAATGTTTCTGCACCAACTCGAGAATTTGGGAATCGGGCAGCTTTCCAGTTTCATAAGTGTTCACTAGCACCGAGATAGGTTGAGCAACTCCAATTGCATAGGAGATTTGAATTTCACATTGATCAGCCAAGCCAGAAGCGACAATGTTTTTGGCGATGTACCTTGCCATGTAGCAGCCTGATCGGTCTACTTTTGATGGGTCTTTGCCGCTGAAGCATCCGCCGCCGTGGCTTCCAACTCCGCCATATGTGTCAACAATGATTTTTCTACCGGTCAATCCTGAATCAGCGAGTGTTCCGCCGATAACGAATCTGCCTGTACCGTTGATAACGTATTTTATGTCCTCGGCAAGCATGTTAGCCGGTATTACATTTTTTATAACTTTTTCAATAATTTCCTTCTTTAGAGTAGCGTCATCCATTGTTCCATTGTTTTGTGCAGCAATAACGACTGTTTTTACACATTTTGGCTTGCCATTCTCGTATTCGACGGTGACTTGAGATTTGCAGTCTGGACGTAAGCAAGGAATAAGTTTTGTCTTTCTGCATTCAGCTAATCGCTTAACAAGTTTATGAGATAGCATAATTGGCAGCGGCATAAGCTCCTTTGTCTCGTTTGATGCATAGCCGAAAACCATTCCCTGGTCGCCAGCGCCTTGCTCATGACATTCCGATTCATTGACACCCATTGCAATGTCTGGAGATTGAGCAGTCAGCGAGACAAGGATTCCGCATGTTTCCCAATCTAAACCATCTTTGGCATTATCGAATCCAATTTCTTTTAAGGTTTGACGGACAATTTTTGGGATGTCAATGTAGGTGCAAGTAGTTATTTGTCCGGTGATCATGACAGTTCCTTGCATAACGAGAGTTTCGCAGTCAACTCGTGCTTTTGGGTCGTGTGTGAATATTGCGTCTAAAACGCTGTCGGATATTTGGTCTGATACTTTATCTGGGTGACCTTCACCGACTGACTCAGAAGTAAACAAGTATTTTCCATTTCTTTTCATACGAATCTTTTCCACACTGTTGTAAATAAGAACATAAGTAACTTACCATTTTTCTTAAAAGGCTTTCTGAAATACCTGAAGCTAATTAACGGGTTAATAACTGCTAATGCATGGATTTATTTTATGAGTTTAATTTGGAATACGCCAAATACTTTGCTCTTGAATTTCCTGTTCGACCACAGTTGGTGTAGAACAAAAAGGGTAACGTGATTGTTGAGATCAGCTATCTCTTACAAAGGCTAAAAATTAGCCTTTGGCAAGTTATAAAAACCTAGCCGACTTTAAGTTAGAGTAGTGCAAAATATGGTTGCGTCGCTAAAAAAGTTCATTCAAGAAATTGCTGGGAAAAAAGCTCCGGGACCATCCACTTCTTTCACTGTGTTCCATATTTTTTATGCTTTGGAGCTTTTGTCGCAACAATCTTTAGGCAGAAACAAGTTAGCCAGCAAACTTAATGTTGGCGATGGCGCAGTACGAACCATCATAAGCAGGCTTAGAGATGCTGGTTTAGTTGAAACCTCAAAAGAAGGTTGCAGTCTAACAAAAGAAGGCTTAGAGGTTTGGGGACAATTTATGGAAGTTTTCCCAAAGAGAATTGAAATATCAAAATCTGAATTAATTGAATCTGATTTTGTTTTTGCTTTTTTAGTTAAGAGTTGTGGACAGAAAGTTCAATCTGGGATTGACCAGAGGGATGCGGCCATAATTGCTGGTGCACGAAAAGCTTTAGTTATAGTTTACGAAGATAGCAATTTGCGCATTAAGTCAGTCAGCGATTGCATCGAGAAGCAGTATCCAACAGCTGCAAACCAAATTCTAAAAGACTTAACTCCTGAAAATAATGACGTTATCGTTTTGGCTGGTGGTGATTCAGCTTTGAAGGCTAAGCGCGGGGCATTCGCTGCAAGCTGGTCATTGATTGGAGTTTAAGATTATGAGTTATGTTGTGCTAAATTAGTTTGCTGACAATGGGCTCAAGTTGTGTATTTTTCGCCTTCATTCAAAATTCTTTCAAGAGTAGTATTAATGTTAGTCATACCCTCATTAGTTTTAGAAGAAAGAGGCATTAGCAAAAATTGCATACCAAGCTTATTGATAGCCTGCATCATGTTTCGGCTAAAAAGCCGTTTTGTACCCTCAAGTTTTTCTTCAATGGCATCTTCAAGTGCTCTAGTGTTTGCGGACCACGTCGCAAGTGCTTCAACATCCTTTTTTGGAAGTAAATCGGTTTTTGAGAGAACGTGAAGTTGCGGCTGGAAAAAGCGATTATAAACCGCAGCTGCAAGAAACATATTTGAAACATAGTTAAGCGGATTGATCGAAAAGACAGCATCAAAAAGGTAAATCAACGCTTTAGGCTCCCTCGTCAACTCGTTAACAATGTACGGTCCACTAGCTCTAAAAGCAAACAACTCCATTTGCCCCGGAGTGTCCACCAAAACAAAATCAGCATGAGCCTCCTCGATGTCGCGAGTTAAATTCTCGATTTCATCTGCAATCAAATCAGCAGCCATAATCAGAGCGCCGTTAGGCCCTAAACCATATTTCTCCATTATATTTCCGACATCAACATAATTACGCACGTCAACATCCGGCGAATAAGGCAGCTTAAGCGCTCCAGGATCCAAGTTAACCACAGCAACATCCTGCTTTCCCATTTTGAGCCATTCACTAAACGCCGCAGTAAAAAGAGATTTGCCAGAACCAGCTGTTCCAATAACAAATGTAAGGGGCACCTTTCGTATCTCCGTGCTACGAGTAAACAATCCTAAAAGTAATAACCTTTCCCTTTTGCTGTGAATGCCGCTTATCGAAAAAGTGGGTGTGGTTTTTATGGGTTCATGTATAGTTCTGTGTCTGCTGCATATATTTTTGCTGCTTCCATAGCTTTGATCAGGGTTTGTTAGTGTTCACATTTGCCGGCACAGTGAAATTGGTTTGAGCCGCAATTGACGGCAATTGTAAATAAGTTACTTGCCTGGGTATATGGCAAAATTATGTTCACAGTTTGTGCTGTTGTCTTTGTATGGGGAGAAATATTCAAGTCAGTTTACTTAAATGTTGTACGTATTAGTCTTTGATAGATATAGATGAAGTAGATTGCGGTGAAAGCTGTTAGTGTCATTTCAAGCATGCGTATTGATGGACTTGTTTCCACTGCCTTGAAATACCCTTGCATGAGTATGTTTGAGAATACGAGAATTTGAAGAAAGATTGCTCCACCAAGGCAGCTTAAACCTAAAGTGTGAATGACTAAGCTAATTTTGTGGTTTAGCTTTGGGTCGATAGTCATAGGGTATCACGAACAAATCAATACACTATTAAGACTTAATATTTATGAATGAAAAAACAGAATCGGCAATAGCTATCAGTAAAGTAACGCTGTCTATATAGTTATTAGAATTTACTAAGGTATCTCTTAATTGGTTCAAAGTAATATTTATTTTGAGGGAAGCGTGAACATGCAAAAAACAGAAAGATTCAATTACTTTCTGCTGCCCAGGATGCAAAGAAGCCTTCGAATTTGACCCAGTCGGAGAATAGAATTGGTACTATGCCCTGTTTGCGGAAATGAAGTCATGACTGTAAAAAAAGGCCAAAAACTGGTTCTTGAGCACTTTGAATTTAGCCCAAATGAAATCGTCCCTTGTTTTGAGTTAAAATGAGGTGAATATGGTTGAAAGTTAAATGTTTAGGGTGCGCAAAAAAATTTTATGTTCTTCCAGAAATATTCGCGAACTATGAAATAGTATTCTGTCCAATCTGCGGATTAGACCACCAAGTCATCAAAAAAACAAACCACACAACAGTAATTCCAGTGACAATGAATAACGCACACAACATCCACTCCTCAGTTATTCACATATCTCTTCCAAATGCCTAAAACTCTAAAGCAAAATTGCAGTAGCGCCAAGTTTTTAACTGCAAAAGATTAATCTGATTTATGAAAGAAATAGAAGCAAAAATTCTAGAAGTCAACAGACCAAAAATTGAAAAAACACTAACAAGCTTGGGTGCCAAAAAAATCTTCGACGGAGACATCCAAACCTTCTTCTTTGACTCAAAAGAACACACAATAATCAAATCAAAAGATGTATTACGCTTAAGAAAAGAACAGAACAAAACTGAACTAACATATAAGAAAGTTCATTTTACCGAAACATCAAAAGATGCAGAAGAATACTCAGTTGAAATCTCAGATTTTTACACAATGAAAACTATCCTAGAGAACATAGGGTTGTTCGTCATTGAAAGCATGGAGAAACACAGGGTTAGTTACGTGCTCGATCAAGCGCGATTTGATATCGATTGTTACTATGGCGATTTTGCGTATATTCCTGAGTTTTTAGAAATAGAAGCTGAAAACTCTGATTCTATACATAAATACGCGGGATTTTTAGGGTTCAAGCCCGAAGATTGCTTGCCATGGTCGACACAAGACATTATCCAATATTACTCTTCTAAAAAAGAAAAAAAACTTAGTTGATTTAGGGTTCTCTATTATGCAGTTTTTTAAGCCGACTCAGCGCCTGTGTGGTTAGAACTTGCGCTAGTGCTGGGTTCTGTTGGCTTTGTAGGAATCGCAACTTTTAAGGGAACGGTTGATTTTGGAGAGGCAGGCTTTACAGCTTTAGCTTTTTTTGGTGGAGCTGGTTTTTCAGCTTTTGCAACCTTACCGGAGACAATGGCAGTGGACTTTTTCTTTTCTGTTCCAACTTTTTGAACTTTCTCTAATTTCTTCTTTGAAGCATTCCACATAGGAACTTTCCCGTGTTCTTTTACATATGTGTCTAATAGTTCTCTTTGCATGGCTTTTGGTTTTTCACAGGCCATCCAACTTACTGCAGTTTTTTCAATGTAACCGTCGCTTAGTAGGATTGCATTAATCTTCTTTGTGTTTTTTCCACCGTAGCCAGCTATATATCCTCCTAGAATTTTTTTTGCAGGTTTTTTGGATCGGCCAATGTATAATATATCACTTTCCGCTTTTCCTGTAAGAGATGTATCTATTAATGCTAAAACATTGCTGTTATCAGGTATGCTTGAGATTGAAACAGTTCTCAATGAGCAAGGTTGCGAGAAACCCATTTCTTTTAATGTTAAAGAATTCATACTTAATCACACTTCCTTATAACTTTAAAGAATCATGTATGCTAAAATCTTTGAGCAAAATATAACTCTTGCTATAACAGACTTTATCAAATTAAATATATAGAACTATATATTGCTATATAATCTATTTTGGAAGCACTTAATCCTCCTT
>DATIXS010000014.1:0-5047 GCA_035518335.1 Candidatus Acidiferrum sp. | reverse complement strand
CTGCAGAGTTGTTGGAAAGAATGGTTGTGGCTTTTCCATTTAACATGCTGCTTGAAATGATCAAAGGGTTAGAGCCAGAATTATAAATCGTCACGGCTACTGCATCGTCGTTTCCGCCGAGATTAGAAAATTTAACGGTTGTAATTTCTGCTCGTTCATTTATGACTTCTGGTTGCTGAATCCCGCCGTTAATAGGAAAATCGAAAGCATAGTAATATGTATCCGGAATTCCGATTATAGTGCCTTCGGCGGTTATTAGTTTTACATTAAATGGTGTGCGATTTTGAGTTTGATTGTACAACGAAGCTGGTGGAAAAGTCAGATCAACACTTCCTGTCGCATTCTTCCCAATGACGCATTGCTCAATGCCAGTAATGTGAATCGATGAATCCGTGGTGTTGACTGCCGCTTCGCCATTTACAAAACCGCCCGTAATAGTTATCGGAAAGTCGCCTGTATTTTGGATTGTAGCTTCTATGTGGTCGGCATAATTAGAGGTATAATAGCCGGCGGCAAGACCTGTGATTATTCCTTCCTCGACTGGACCACTTGCGTCAGGGTGGCACATATGATAGAAAGTAAATGCCTCTGGATCGGAGAGACAGTTAAAGGAGTTTTGGCTATCTAGATACTTAAATAAAGTCGGGATCTGTTGAGTGGTGTTTAATTCGACTGTGTAAGTTTTTCCTGCAATCAAGGTTCCTTTTGGGAGACTCAAGTAAATGTTTTTTGTGCCATTGATTGGGATAGCCCGATCTCCTAGTAACTCGGCTTTTTGTTCATGGCTTAGATAGACAGTTCCGTTGACGATCCAATTGGACTGCGATATGTAACCGATTGTAACTGTTAATGGCTCACGCGTGGGATTTATGGTTGTGGCTACCACTGTGTCGTTGTCATTTCCTCCGTCTATGAATTTAAGACCAGTGATTATAGGTACGTCCCGAAAAGGATCTGGATCCATTGGACTAAACGTTGAGTTTGAGGTAAAAATGTATACAGCTGAAACAGAGAAAAAACATATGAAAATCATCAAACCGACAAGCAACAAGTATTTCTTGCGCAAACGCAGTCACTTGGATTTTTAGTTACAGCTTACTTGATATTTAAGCGTTCGAACAAAGGCCTTCAAAAAATTTACCCCCATAGAAGGAAAGGGTGCTGTTGAAAACTGCAGCAGCGCCACGGAATTCTGCAGCACCAATAAAACTTCAAATCACGTCTCATCAATGAATCCAGGTCGAAGTTGGAGCCTTCGGCGGGATTTGGACCCGCGACCATTACCTTACCAAGGCCCGATCATTGCAGCAATGAACTGGGCTGAATTCAAAATTTACGTCCAAAACAAGTACAGACCGAACACTGCCCGAAAAATCATGAGCTACTCAAAGCGCTTTTTCCCTGTCATTGAATCGGGCAACTTGGGCCAAATCAATTCTGTCGCGTCAACCATCAGGTCTGACGTCATTAAAAGTCTAATCGTAATTGCCAAGTACGCTGGGCACTACGAGCAATTCAAGGCTTCTCTCAAAAGCTACGGAATCAAAAACGCAAGACCAGATGCCTTAGCTGCCTTTATCAGAATATACAACAATTCCAACAGCAACCTCAATGAATGGCTTGAAAAAGTCAAGTCAGTTTTAACTCCTCAAGAAAATCTGCTTTTGAATTTTTTGAGATTGACCGGTTTAAGATGCAGTGAAGGAATTTTGAGCTTCAACTTGATAATCGAACTGTCTAGGAACGGAAGATTGCCTGAGTATCTAAACGGCGAGACTGGGATTTTAGAGCATTTCCGATACAAGAGCTTATTCCTGCGCGGCACAAAGAACGCCTTCATCAGCATAGTGCCCGAAAGCATGGTCAATGAAATCGCCAAGAGCCAAGCTGTGACTTATGCGGCCATCATCAAGAAACTGCAGAGGCAAAAGATTCCGTCAAGGATCAGCGAGCTAAGGGATTTTTTTGGGACATTCATGATAAGGCACGGCTTGGTTGCTCAAGAAGCCGACCTTTTGTGCGGCCGAATTCCGCCAAGCATATTCGTAAGGCACTATTTTTCACCGGCAATAAAAGATCTGAAAGAGCGGACGTTGAATGCTCTCAAAGGCCTTCAATAAATTGGGGGTATAGAGGAAAGAGAAGGCTTTCACCAAATTATCTTATCATCAGAACATATAAAAACAAAAATAATATTTACAAATCTTTTCTCTCTATACCGGTCTATCCGTGGAAGACCTTTCACACTGGTCGATGCTTGAGAGCTTAAATATTGTTTTACAAGAAATCTGTAAAAATCTTTGGAAGCAAAGCAATCTTTTTGTACACTTGGTATACCAAAGAGATTTATTATCCAATTTCTACTTGTCTAAAGTGGGATATGGGAAAGGTGAAAACTCTAAAAATATCAGACGATACGCATTCTAGGCTGACGACCCTTTTAGGCGAGTTGACCGCAGAAACGTCTAAGTTGCAAACCTACCAGGATGCCATAAACGCCTTGATGAAGGAGTCGGTCCTGGTGCCAGCCGAACTGATAGTCAAGACGGAGAACTTCATATCCGAGAACAAGGATCTCGGATACACTACGAAAGAAGAATTCGTTCGTGATGCCATACGGTTCAGACTAAACTTCCTCAAAAACGATTCCTATTGTATAGAGATTTCACAAAGACAATTCGCGGAGCTTGACAAAGCGGTCAAAGAAATGAACACGCCATTTAAAAGCGTTGAAGAATTCATCATAAGTAAAATCAATGAAATTCTAGAAGAATTTGCCGAATACAAAACTTATCATTAAATAGAATAGTTAGTGGTGATGGAAATTTATCGTTCAAGGGAAGAAATTGTTATCGCTATCCTTAAAGAGCTTAATCTTAGACCGCTAAGAAGAGAGGAACTCTACATGGTTTTAGCTAGAAAGGTTTCACTCCCTAGATCGGTATTTGACCGGCATCTAAAATTCCTAGTAGAACGAAAACGCATTGAAAAAGGACCAAACAAAAATGACTCTTACAAACTTACAAAGAGGGGTTCAAAATTCTTGGAAGCACTTATTGACAGCTAACATCCACAAATTTAAGGGTCGTCCGTTTCGAAACCTTTTTTATTACCATTTCCACCGCAAGTCCTATTACAAATATTACAAGAACAGTTGCTGCCAACGCTGAAAACTCTGGGACCATATTTGTAGGAGGCGATGAACCTGCCGGCATAGTGATTGTTTGTATCGGACTCAAACCACTGGATTGAATAACAGTCAGAACAGCCCGTTGGTTCGAGTGATCTTGGAATGGCAAAATTGAGGGTGTAATGTTGATCACGGTTATATATGCTAAGTATGATTGAACCCTAAAATCAACCTGTCCACTAGGAGGAATACTTCCTAACTGTAGATTATAGTAATTAGAACCATTGTTTCCTTGTAAACCAAAAACTAAATTAGTTAAACCAGAACTTGAAGCAGAAATGTAATCGTTTGGGCTGTCTTGATAGTGATAGTAGTAACTCCAACTATCTCCATAATGCCCTTTCGCGCTAACATTGTAGTACATACTGATGTAATTGCCATTATTATCAGAATAAGGGGTAAAAGGTTGATTCTTAATAGAAACAATTAATGAATTGTTTACTATATAGTAGCTCATTTCAGTAGTGATATTCTTTCCCGTGTACGGGTCTATCCCATATGCGGCTGGAACAACATAAGAATTATCCATATGTCTCACTGTAAAGCTTGGCGTATTCAATACAGTCCCGAGCTGAGCGGATACAGGTAAGCATAGCCACATAATCAATCCTCCAATAATAACAATAACGGTAAAATTTTCCCTTTTTATCTTCATGCTATTCAATATTAAGTATTACGATTCTTCATTAATAGATTTTTTGTTTTTTTTATCATTCTCTTCCTATAGATTCACTCTCTTAAATGTTAAAAAATAGAACATATTGAATCTAACATATTTTTTTGAATCTTTTATCAATATAATATTCTTTCGCAGAATTATTTTTATTTGCAAATGATTTAGAAGAGATGTGAGGAATAAAAAATGAATAAAGAATCTTGCAAAAAACAAACCAACCTAAAAGGGGAATTAAATAAATGACAAAAATCGAATATGATGTAACTGACGCAGCCAATCGAAAACTAAACCTGTCGTATCTGGTTCTTCCAACTGTGTATAGCAACTATGACTCGGATAGTTACGGGAATTTATGGTTCCACGATACGGGCACCTTGAATAATTATCTGAGCCTATACCTTGTTGAAGTTCAGGACATGAATAATCCTAGTACGTACAATCCAATACTAGCGTTAGACCAAGGCCTTTGGGTAGAAAAGGATGTTCAAACTTATGGTGCTTTGTTTAGCAGTACCGATCCTGGAAAACCTGCTGGCGGAGGTGCAATCAATCTAGGTCATGGTTATACTGGTACTTTGGCACCGCCTTCAATCAACCTCGTCGATTCAGGGTTGATAAATCTGATACTTGACTCAGAAGTCTTTGGCATCGCTGATTCATACTGGTCAGGCTATGGAGGCAACAAAAACAACATAACGAGTGGATTCCTGTCTCCAGACAAAGTCAACTATACTGCTCAAAAAATAGATACTTCCGTAGCAGGAGGTTGTACAGGTTGTTATCAATCCGTAAGCCCTTCTTTATCAGCAGGTCAATCATACACTGTCAGTGTCTGGCTGAAAGGTGCTTCAGGCGGAGAATCACTTAAAATTGGTTTAAACGATTCTTATGAAAGTTCAAGTATAACTCTGCAAACAAGTTGGGTAAGATACTCTTTCACCGCTACTCCCACAGTTGGTCACACCGATAGAGGAATGCAATTTCGTTGCCTTACAGCAAATGCTGTTTATTATGTTTGGGGAGCACAGCTGCAAACCGGTTCAAATCTTACGAGTTATGCTAAGACCACCACCGGAGCTAGTTCGCCGTTTGATACTCTTTTCCTTTACAAAGCCGATGGGACCTCTGCAAACTTGGACTTAGGCAACTTAACAGTTCACGGAAGCCTAACAGTTAGTCAA
>DATIXS010000013.1:0-4907 GCA_035518335.1 Candidatus Acidiferrum sp. | reverse complement strand
GCGTCGGCGATTCCCACAATTCCGGCTTCTCTTGTTAATATTTTATGAGTAGGTTCATTTCTAGGTGTTTCTTCGTGTGATACAATTGCATGCAAAACCTCTGAAGTTATTATTGACTGCTGTTCCTCGGTGTAGGTTGGGGTTAAACATTTTTCAAGAAACTCCAAAGCTAAGGTTACACTATACTGTTCATGTTTTTCCCTCTGAACAATCATGCCTAAATCGTGAAAAATAGCGCTTAAAACAACAACAACCTCAGCATCATCGTTTTGCATGTTGTAATTTTCCACGATACTTGGTACTATAAGTTTTTTTTCGATAAGAATGCGTAGAAGTCTTAAAGCAATATTGGATACAATTTTTACGTGTGTCGGTCCATGGTCGGTGTAGCCCATTCGTTCTATTGCCATAACATTAGCACATTTCCAGTAGGTTTGCAATTTCTTGTCTTCCTTAATGCGCTCCATTACTTGCTTGAGCTTAGTGTTATTTCGGTATGGTATGTTGAAGACATAGGACACTTGACAAATGCACCATTTATCATATTCAAGCGGAGAGAAATTTAAACCTACATCATCCTACAGAAGAAGAGGAAGATTAAGGATCTAGCAAGTCAATTCCATATTACCTGACGCATGCCTCATCTTTAGCTTCGATGTCATGTTATATGTTTGACTTGATTCCTTGCATTCCAAATTGCCGAAATTGTCATCCAACTGCATGAACATTGGTTTTTCAATGGGCTCATAATGTCTTTCAGAAAATAGTTTAACTTTATTTATTTGTTCTTTTGAAAAGGGACCGACTCTAAATAAAATCTCTGGTTCATGTCCATCATTTTCAAAATCATCCCCGCTAAAAAGCATGCTTTCTTCACAGTTCGTTTCTAGTAGCTGAGCTAAATCCCGAAAACTTCTTTTCGGTGCTTCATTTGAAGGGTTGACTGTTCCCTCAAAATACTTAACCCGTTTTCCGATAATTTGATGGACCAACATGAGTTTTTGCAGATTATTTCCTCTAAAATCCTCTTGGACAACTGCTTCCCAACTGATGAAAGTATCTTTTTTATTGGGCGAGATGTACCCCGAAGAAAAACCTATAATCTTTCCTTTGTGTTCGACGACTACGCAAGTATCTGAGAAGTCTTTAGCCAAAAGAAAATATGTATATCGAGAATTCAATCCTACGTAGGGTCTATTTTCAGTAAGTAACTTGTACACGTCTTTAATGTCTTGGAGTTCCAAATTTCGGATCTTGAATTTTAGTTTTTCTTTGTTTTCAATCATTCGCGTAACCTCTCCCCGAAGAATTTGGTCGATTTCATAGTTATCCTCGTGAAGGTTTTATTGGTTTTTGAAAAGTTGAATTCACCAAAAAGCCCACTCACAGAGGCAATTTAAGTAATTCACGTACGAAGTTTGCTTGCTAATTTAGTGAATTTACCTTCGCTATTGTTATTGACTAGAAACTTAGTGAATTGTGCTTCTCATTTGTTCATGCATCATTTTTTTATAATTTATTTGAGCGTGGTTTCAAGACTCCTTGCTTGTTTAAAGAACATGCTTTTAAGCAAGCTAAACATTAATTTTTTCAAGTCAAACGAGGTTTAGCGTTTGGGAAAGAAAAAAGTATTAAGCGAAGGCGCAATCGGCGAATTAGTCTATCCAGGACAAGGCGAGGTATTAGGTGTAGTAATCAAACTCCTCGGTTTTGACCGCATCCTAGTTAAATGTCAAGATGGCGCCGAACGCTTATGCCGTATCAGAGGAAAAATGAAGAGGCGAGTTTGGATTCGCGAAGGCGACATCGTTATTGTTTCACCGTGGGATTTTCAAACTGACAAACGGGGTGATGTTGTTTGGCGCTACACCCATGGGCAAGCCGATACGCTGAGGCGAAAAGGCATTTTAACTCTTTAATTTTTCACTTTTAACACTATCAATTATTCACGGAAGCCATTTTTTGATTCTCTTGTTTGATCGTTTTTAAATACCCAGAAGCAAATAACATGGTTGGATATTATGTCTAGAAAAGCCCAAGAACGCATTGCCCACACCGAAAGAAGAATAGAACGTCGAGATAAAATTCTGACCCATGACAAATCCAAGGAACGGGCAACAGTCGAAGAGGTTT
The DNA here is from genome assembly GCA_035518335.1 of Candidatus Acidiferrum sp. Classification (GTDB taxonomy): domain Archaea; phylum Thermoproteota; class Bathyarchaeia; order Bathyarchaeales; family Bathycorpusculaceae; genus Bathycorpusculum. The sequence continues at coordinate 2,774 of DATIXS010000013.1, read as the reverse complement.
TTGATCAAACCACACGTCTAGTTGTCTTTGATATGCTAAACAGCGGAGTATTGTATGAGCTTAATGGTGTTGTCAGTTCAGGCAAAGAAGCTCGCGTTTACTGGGGCACAACTAAAGAAGGCGTAGATTTAGCAGTAAAAATTTACTTAACCTCCTCTGCCGAATTCAAAAGAGGCATGCATAAATATATTGAAGGCGACCCTCGCTTCAAAGACGTCAAACATGACACTCGGTCGCTAATGGCTGTTTGGGCACAGAAGGAGTTTCGAAATTTACAAGAAGCAACAGATGCAAAGGTGCGTGTTCCAAAACCCATTGCTGTCAAAAGCAACGTTGTAGTTATGGAGTTTATTGGGAAAGAAGGTGTAAGTGCGCCCTCTTTGAAGGAGCAGGCACCAGATAACCCAGAAAAAGTTTACAAAATCCTTGTCACGTTTATCAAGCGTCTCTATCAAAAAGCCAAAGTTGTTCACGGCGATCTAAGCGAATACAACATTATGATGTGGAAAGGCAGACCCGTGGTTTTTGATGTCTCACAATCAGTTTCAATCCAGCATCCAATGGCAGATTTTATGCTACGCCGAGATCTAGAGAATTTAAATAGGTTCTTTAGTAGGTTAAATACTAAAGTTATTCCAGTTGAAGAACTTCATAAAATGGTTGTTGGTAAATAATGTCCCGTCCAGACATGTTTGTTAAAATTCCAAAAGAACGAGTTGGTATACTTATTGGGCCAGAAGGTAAAGTCAAACGGTACATCGAAGAGAAGCTTCAAGTAAAACTTGATATTGACACAGAAGGCAGCGTTACCATTACGCTCTTAGAAAACTCACCGGACCCATCGATGCTACTGAAAGCCAAAGATGTTGTAACAGCTATTGGCAGAGGTTTTCCACCAGAAGTAGCCTATCGTCTAATAAGAAATGAAGACGACATTTTTGACCTTATTGATCTGCGAGTAATTTTTGGTCGATCAGAATCAGACATTAAACGAATCAAAGGTAGGATTATCGGCGCTGAAGGCAAAACAAGAAAATTGATAGAGGAGTTAACTGAAGCCGATGTTGTTGTATATGGTCATACAGTTGGGATAATTGGCAGCTTTGAAGAATCCGATGCTGCACGCAATGCGGTACAAATGATTATTGACGGTTGCGAACACCATACAATGTACAATTATTTGCAGAAGAAGCGAACTGAGCTTAAAAAACAGAAACTTCAATTGTGGGAAAAGCCACCTGGCGAAAAATAAATTATCGACTATGCTTTTAACTTTGACTTTTTTTGTTTAATTTATTTGTTTATCAAAGCAAAATAGTTTTTAGTTTAACGATACGATAAAGTGACAATCGAGAGTGTTAATCGACTGGGCATGTTCAAGCAACCAAAATCGAAAAAACTGTTTTTGCTTTAGTCATCATTGTCATTATTGGATTAAACTTCTACACTCTATCGATTGCTTACCCAACAATGAATCATCCTCTCAATTTAGGCGGAGTGGATTTGCCTCAAGATTTTTCAGTCTATTACATTGCTGCTTGGCGAATGTTTCATAACCCATCCCAAATTTTCACCACAGGTCCACTAACTGACGGCGAACCAACCATCTCTCCGTCACTGACACCCTACAAATATCTGCCCTCTTTTCTCGTTTTGATTTCGCCACTCATCAACCTAAGCTATTACCAAGCTTTCTGGGTTTTCGATGCCTTCCAATTTGCACGGCTTCCCCTAATGGCATTGCTTCTATACAAGTTATTGGAAAACAAGAATCCAATCTTTACCTTTCTAATCTTAATACTTGTTTTGCTGTTGCCTTATCCAATGGCTGGCCGAGGCTTGTCCGTGAGTTATTTTATGAGTTGGGTTGAGGGGCAAGCTAAAATTTTGATTTCTTTTCTTTTGCTTGCCTCTTTTTATCTAGGGTATAGAGGTAAAGCTGCCCTCTCAGGCATTGTTTTTGCGCTGGGGGCTTATGATCCACGTTTTGCACAGTTGGCGTTGCCGCTGTTTCTTTTCTATAATAAGGAAAGGCTAAAGCCGTCTTGGCAGCGATGGTAATAGTTTTTGTTTCAGCCAACTTTATGGTTTTTTACCCAGGTACGGCTCAAGGTTTTGTAAATATGGTTTTGGGTTCAGGCAGCACAACTCCACTTTACACTCCAGGCTGGATACCTACAGCAATGCTGCTTTCTCTGTTTGTTGTAAACGCAAGACAAATGGTTGAGGCGCTAAAACTTCATTGGCGAAAGTATTAAACTAGTTCCCAAAGTAAATGACTTATGTGACTTGGATGTCAACTTTTGAGAATGGAATCGTGCAAGTGCAAAGTGAACATTCTTTTGGAGACACATTTGAACGATTAGAATCAACAGTCGTCTCCAGAGGGTTCACAATTTTCGCTATCATAAATTTTAGTGCAGATGCCGTCCATGTAGGCTTGAAAATGAATCCCTCTCAATTGCTTATTTTCGGTAATCTAAAAGCTGGGACACCTTTGATGGTTGATGCACCGATGATTGCCATCGATTTTCCCTTGAAAGTTCTCGTTTCCGAAGACAGCAAAGGGAAAGTGTGGTTATCCTACAATTCACTGCTTTATCTTAAAGATCGCCACAATATTCCAGAAGAGTTGCTGAAAAATATTTCTGGCATAGTCAAAATTGTGGAATCCGCGGCTATATGACATTTGGTATGGAATCTTTAGGTGGGCTCTTAGGCGTGCATTTTGAAAACCAAATGCAAGATACGCACTCAAGATCCTCATCATCCAT
>DATIXS010000012.1:0-2802 GCA_035518335.1 Candidatus Acidiferrum sp. | reverse complement strand
ACCATAAGTTATTGTTTGGATTCAGCCAGACGAATGGATTAGTCGACGGATCATAAGCAGTCGCTAAAACTGTCCCGGATTCCCTGAATGTTATTCCGTTGGTGCTTGTCCATAATTCAACATCCGCATTGTTTAGGTTGTTGAGGAACATATAGAAAGTTTTGCCGACAAGAACTACGGAAGGAGTTCGGAATTCGCCATCTCCACTTAAAATCGGATTGCCAGAGTAACTAGTCCAAGGCCCAGTTATGCTGTTTGAATAGTACACGTTTATGAGACTGCCTTCATAATTAGAGTCATAAGCCAAGTAAGCCCAGGTTGCTCCATTGATAATCGTGTTGCACTGAACGATATTGGTTGTGTGCACCACGTCGAAGCCGTGTTGATCTGTCGGATTGCCAGAAATCGGATTAGAAGCACCAGAGAAAGGATAAAATGAGCCAATTGGCGCAGCTTGAACTTTCTGAAGAACGTTTGGAACCTTGAAAAGAACGCTAAATGTACTTATAGTCAACAAAACTATGAGTAAACAAGTTACTAGTTGTTTTTTAGTTTGATTTTTCCTCATTTTTTAATCACCATAAAACTATTACCTATATTTGAGAGAGCCCACTACAGTTGCGAATCCAGGTGGAGTGGCTTTAACCTCAAGACTAACGGAAATCATCACGAAAATTAGGAATGATGCCTCGATCGCAGTAGCCCACTTCATTTTTTGTTCACACGCATGATAAGTTAATTGCGTGCGCATTCGTGTAGTGTCCTCCGTTTCAGAATCAGGACTACTAGCGTCGTCTTGTTTGTTTTTCATTTCTTTATCGAACTCACATTCTTTTAATGGTAATTAAGCTTTGTTTCAAATTCGAAATAATATTATAAGAAAATATTCCTGAAAACGACATATAGCGCACATGGCTGTTCCTAAATTCGTTTAATTGAAGGTTTTGGATACTGATCAATGAGAAATTAATTTAAGCGGAAATAAAATGTGCTCTTAAAAGCTTGTTTTATCTGAAAAAATGATTTTAGGAACACTCATGCGCGCTAAGCAACCATGAAGTCTGCAAAAACCCGGACAGACTGTTGTTAAAAAACTCTGCCTCAGCCTGTTCACATTTTGCACAACTTGGCTCTCAAACCCAAAGTTGCGGTTTAGTGTTAGTTGGGACTTAGTTCTACAAGAAATCTTTATTCACAAGACAAATTAATAATGTCGAGGGGCGATTGACTGTGAAGATTTCTATTATTCTGGGAACTAGGCCCGAAATAGTAAAGTTTTCACCTATCATACGCGAATGTGAGCGGCTGCACTTAGACTATTTTATTTTGCATACAGGGCAGCATTACAGCTATAATTTGGATAGGGTCTTTTTTGAGCAGCTTGAATTGCCCGAAGCAAAATACAACCTCAACGCAGGCTCAGGCATGCATGGAAAACAAACCGGTAAGATGCTTGTGGGTATAGAAAAGATTTTGCAGCAGGAATCGCCAGATGTAATTCTGGTTGAGGGTGACACAAACACAGTGCTAGCAGGAGCAGTAGCAGCCGCGAAACTCGACATCAAAGTCGGGCACGTGGAGGCTGGGCTACGCAGCTATGATCGACGAATGCCTGAAGAAACCAACCGCGTTTTAGCCGACCACTGCTCAGACTACTTGTTTGCACCCACACCCAAATCAAAAGAAACCCTGCTTCATGAGGGCATCCCAGAAAACCAAATCTTCATGGTAGGCAACACAATCGTCGACGCCGTACACCAGAACCTAAAGATAGCGAAATCTAAAACCCAAATCCTCGACCAATTAGGTTTTGACGAAGGCAAATTCATGTTAGCTACGTCACACAGACAAGAAAACGTGGACGACAGAAACCGATTCAAAGGCATCATAAAGGGCTTGCAATTGGTCCAAAGCAAGTTCGAAGTCCCATTAATTTACCCCATTCACCCACGCGCACAAAAGCAGCTCAAACTGTTTGGTATAGATACAAGTGGATTAACGATGGTTGAACCACTGGACTACTTAACGTTTCTCTTGCTTGAAGGCAAAGCAAAACTCGTCTTAACTGACTCAGGAGGAGTACAAGAAGAAACTTGCATCCTCGGTATACCATGCATAACCCTGAGAGAAAATACCGAGAGACCTGAAACCATAGAAGTTGGCGCAAACATCCTAGCCGGAACCGACCCGACCAAAATCCTTCAAGCAGCAAAAAATAGCATTGCCAAAAACAAAAAGTGGACCAACCCCTTCGGCGACGGCAAAACCGGATCAAGAATAATTAATATTCTAAGGGAGCAACTCGAATAGTTTTCAGAGCTGTGTAAATATATTCAAAACAAGCAGCGCGCTGAAAAAAATGTGCCGCAAATAATCATCGGAAGCACGCTTCTCTCAATCCAACGAAAAGATATTTATGAACTCAGCAACGACGATAGTCTTCGTATTTCTAACATATTCTTTAGATCTTTCTTAAGTTGTGCTTCCGCTGGCGAGAGCGGAAATCTTCTCTTTTCTTGCTTCTTCTCCTTATTTTCCTGATGCGTTTTCTTCTCTTGGCGTCCATCTAGCGAAGAATTCAAGCTGCTTTTTGAACAATGGATATGAACTGCATTGCTCATCTAGCTCCTTGTGAAAAACAGCCGCACACCTCCTTCTGGATTATTTGATAAAAGAAATCTGCAATCCCCAAAAGTCCATTTCGTTTTACAGCTCACCAGCAAATAACTTTAGCAATTGTACACAAGCTCCTATAATAGTGGCATAGTGTTTACGAAAATTATTCGTTTTGGGTACTAAAAG
>DATIXS010000011.1:0-3279 GCA_035518335.1 Candidatus Acidiferrum sp. | reverse complement strand
CGTTTTTATAGTAACGATTTCGCCATCAACAACCACATTCTTAGCCAACGGCCTAAGTTCTTCTAATTCAGGAAAAGAGGATTTCATTTCTTTTTAATTTTTGTCTTGTGGTCGAATTTAAAAGATGGCTTGCAAGAAAGTTGCAATTTAGGGGGAGCAAACTGAGTTGGAAGTGGGATATGAGTTAGCTATATGGACAATACAGGTTCCTAAAGACTTAAGTTCTGATCAAAATAAGGTAAGCTTGTGGCCTTAATAGTGGGTTGAGGGCTTGTTAAATCGGAAAAGATAACCAAAAGTCGTGAGCATGCTTAATGGATATCTATGATGATCCTAACGTATGCATAGTTGTGAAGGTTTGTAAATCCTTCGCCATCTCTTTAGAATCTAATCCTACAACAGGTTACACGTGGCGTGCTGAATATGATTCTTCGTTTATAGACGAGACCAAATCAAGCTTCACACCAATTTCTCAAGCAACAGGTTCAGTTGGAAAAGAAATGTTTGAGTTTCAAACTAAAAGAGTAGGCGTGACTTTTATAACTATGAGGCAAAGCAGATCTTGGGAAACCGAAATTAAGAAAACTTTAATTTTCAAAGTCGATATAAAAAGTTAATTTTCGTTTTCCTTGATTTCCAGATAAATGCGATTGTGAAAAACCTTAAATCTTAAGGAATCATAGTACCTATTTGCATAATTCTCGGAGAAATTAAAAATGTCTATGAGAACTATGAAAATTCAAAAATACGGCTGGATTCCAGATCTGCCGGATCATCGAGACTTTTTGTATGCTGCTGCACCTAAGGTCCTTGCCACTCTCCCACCGAAAATGGACTTGACAAGTAAGTGCCCCCCTGTTTATGACCAAGGCCAATTGGGAAGTTGCACTGCCAATGCTATAGCAGCTGCAATCGAATTTGACTTAATGAAACAAAAAATGAGTATCTTTGTTCCGTCGAGACTTTTCATATATTACAATGAACGCGTAATTGAGGGAACAGTTGCTTCAGATTCAGGTGCTCAAATTCGAGATGGCATTAAAAGTGTAGCAACACTGGGAGACTGCCCTGAGACACTTTGGCCATACATCATCGCTAAATTCGCACTCAAGCCAACATCAAATTGTTACAGCAAAGCAAAGAAATACAAAGCGCTTAGTTATCAAAGGCTTCTGCAAGACGTTAATCAGCTTAAGGGATGTTTAGCCTCGGGTTACCCATTCGTCTTCGGATTCACCGTCTATGAAAGCTTCGAAAGTGACCAAGTCGCAAAAAGCGGCATCGCTCCAATGCCTGCGCCAGGAGAGAAAACCATGGGAGGACATGCAGTTATGGCAGTTGGCTACAACGACCCCACTCAAAGGTTTATTGTCAGAAACTCATGGGGAGATTCCTGGGGTATGAAGGGTTACTTTACAATTCCATACGGATATCTGCTTGACCAAAATCTCTCAAGCGATTTCTGGACAATACGCGTTGTTGCCTAAAAACCCCCATTTTTCTTTTTTTAACTCATCAAACATTTCCTATGAGGCTGTCTTGAAATACAATAAGCCATAGTTACTAGAAAGATTAGGGTAAGATTTGGAAATTGCTTTAATAATCTATTTTTTTAAAGAAAGCCAAGTAGGGTAAGTCTCAAGAAAGAACTCAGGAAAACAATTTGCATTTTACAAGAAACAAAAAAACAATTTTCACAGTAGTAATTGCGACGGCGTTATGTCTGGTACTGTCCAGTTTTTCGCCAATAGCTCATTCTGAAACAAGCAACATCTTCACGTTACCATGCACCATCAACACATACGGAAACGCGTGGAATGGCGAAATAGCGTTTGACCTATCAGCAAACAGCACTTATGATTTGGTAGTTATGAACACCAATGGCACTGTGCTCAACGTGCGTCAATCAACTCCTTCTTATGGACCCGCTTACAACATTGCGCCAAACACACTACTGTTCGAAGGCGAACCACAAGCACCTGATACTAACTCAGCTTGGCCAGTCTGGGCTACTCATATCTGGAACCTGACTTCAAATACAACCGAAGACTTTCCCAATGTCCTTAGCGAACATGACATTCAATATGACCCAACCAACAACACTTTTCTCACTCTACAAGACTACGTAAGGCAAGTCGGAAACAACTCAATTCTTATGGACAAAATTGTACTAGTTGACGCAACAGGTAACGTCCTTTGGAGTTGGGATGTATACAACAACATACCGCTCAGTGAAGCCTCCACATTTAATGAGACGACAAAAGTCAACGGGCAAACAGTGGAAGATTTCACTCATGCCAACAGTCTTGACTGGGATTATAGCAATGGCATAATATATCTAAATTCAAGGTGCACTAATACTTTCTACAAAATTAATCAGACCACAGGTGAAATAGTTTGGGCTTGTGGCGAATTCGGCAACTTTACACTTATAGGTGATAATGGCAATGTGGTTTCCAGTTTATGGTACCATAGCCACGACACTAAAGAAGTGTCTCCAGATATCTTCACAATGTTCGACAATGATTATGAGAATGTTACTAATCCTGATGATTGCCATAGCAGAATGTTAGAGTTGACGTTAAACGAAACAAGCATGACTGCCTATGTAAACTGGAGTTGGGAAGCGCCAACACAATACTGGAACGACTATGGAGGCGGAACCGTGCTCCTTCCAAACGGAGATTTCATAGGTGACTTCGGAGATCCATCACATCAATTAACCCAAAATCAACCTTGGAACTTCAACAATACAGGAGCTGTTTTTGTGGAAGTGAACACTGCTGGACAAATAGTAAGAACTTGGACGTTTCCAGCCGGGTGGTATGTATATAGAATTACAACGTTAACAGATCAAAATTTTACCTCTACCCCAACTCCATCAGTTTTGCCAAGTTCAACTCCTATAAACACAATCAAACCTCAAACTACCCCAACTCCATCAGTTTTGCCAAGCTCAACTCCTATAAACACAATCATCCCTCAAACAATCATCAACAGCTTTGCACTTGTAGCAGTTATCATGGTGGTTACAGCATTAGGTATCGTATTCTACATGAGAAAAAGAACTAGCAACCACAAGAAAATGCAAACTTGATAGATTAAATGGGCAAATTTGAAAAGCAGAATATACAATCTATTTCATAGCATGAATGAGGAATCTTTGAAATGCAAGAAATAGGTGAAGAAGATTTTGGTAAGGTTACAAACAAGCTAAGGGAGTTTATGCTGTACAGCCAAAAAGTGAAAGCTCAGGACAACTACCTTATCGTTAACCGC
>DATIXS010000010.1:0-4601 GCA_035518335.1 Candidatus Acidiferrum sp. | reverse complement strand
ACCGCGTAACCTCATCCACCAAATTCACCAGAATTGACGCGCCAGTAGGAGTAGCCAACTCAAATTCAATTGGTCCGCCGTGGAACGGGAAATTCCTTGATTGAAGGATTGCCAACGTAGCTGGTGAAGGGCTTGAGGTTATGCCATGCGAAAAACGAAAAGTGCCGCCGCCCACAGCCAAAGGCGTAGAGTAAATCTTTGATTCAAACAACCCTAAATCATCCAACGCTATGGCAACACCCAATATCTCCGCAGCTGTATCCACAAACGACACCTCATGCAGATGGGCATCGTCAAATGTGGTTCTGTGCAAGTCTGCTTCTACACTTACCAGCGTATGGATAACCTTGGAAGCGAAGTCTCTTGCTTCTGGGGATAAGGCTATGCTTGCGGCGGCTTTCTCCACAATGTCGATTAGTTCACTACCATGCCTTCTGAGGGCTGACTCTGAAGTCACGTCGATTCGTGTGGCCTTAAACTCGCCCCGCATCACTTCCTTAATGTCAATTTTTATGTTTTTGTAACCGTACTCAGGGGTCTCCAGACTTTTTATGGCAGAAGTAACTTTGTCAACGTTTGCTCCAAGGTCTAGCAGTGCGCCCAGAATCATGTCTCCCGCAACGCCTGAAGCTTGACAATCAATTACAAGAATTTTTTCCGAACCCATCTATAGCACCACAAAATTGTTTCGATCCAGCAAGTGTGTAGATATATTAATTTCATTGTTTTTTAAATATTGTCTGGCTATGTCATCCTTAAAAGAAGTTTTAGACAGAGTTGCTATTGGAGAGATTTCGCCTGCCCAAGCGGAGAAACTATTGCAGTTGCTTGTCATTGATGAAGTCGGGTGTTTTGCTAAATTGGATGGCAACCGTGGGTTGCGTAAGGGCATTCCAGAGGTTGTTTTGGCTGAAGGCAAAACCCCCGAAGACGTGGCAGAGATTTCTAAGCTGATGGTTACTAAGTGTGGACGTGCTATTGTGAGCCGATGCGGCAAAGAGCATTTGGCGGCAATCAGATTGACCTTTGAACACAGCGATGTAAACATGGAAATTAACGACAGAGCAAAAATAGTAGTGATAAAAAACAAAGAATTTAGTATTAAGCCAAGTGGGGGCAGAATTGCAATATTAACGGCTGGTACCTCAGACATTCCTGTTGCTGAAGAAGCCAAATTCATCGGACAAGAAATGGGGTGTATTGTCACCGCGATATATGATGTTGGCGTTGCAGGTATTCACCGATTACTTGAACCACTAAAGGAGATCATTGCAGCCGATGTGGATGTAGTTGTTGTTGTGGCTGGTCGCGAAGGCGCATTGGCGTCAGTGGTTTGTGGGTTGGTTGATATCCCAGTAATTGCTGTGCCAACGTCGAATAGTTATGGTTTTGGCGCTAAGGGTGTGGGCACTCTTATGGCTATGTTGCAGTCTTGTTCTTTGGGGTTGGCAGTGGTGAACATTGATTCAGGGGTTGCTGCTGGTGCAGTTGCCACGTTGATTGCTAATCGCGCTGCAAAGTTTAGAAAATAAGCTTTAGCTTGTGTTTTCAATTAATAGGTTAATTCGATTTTTTAGTACTTCAACTAGTTTTTCTGTGTCCTCAATATAGGCAAGGGTAAGTTTTAAGGTGTTTTCGTCGGTTTTGCAGGTCGTATAATTGAATTTTGCGTTTGCGGTCAGGATGGCGATTTCGTCTTCGATTCCTTCGAATATGCGTTGGAATGCTCTTTCCTTGAAGCTTCTTTTCTCGGCTGATTGATTGTCTTTTTTCACCGTTTTACCCCCCTGTTTTGACGGTAATACTTTTTTTAAGTAAAGTAACACTTATATTTAAGTAACACTTTTTTTAAAAATCGTGTTACTTCAAAACATGGGCGAAAAGGAGAACAAAATATGCACATACCTGATGGTTATCTAACCCCATACGTCTTCATACCCGCATTTGCAATAACTATAATTTTCTGGGCAATATGCCTCAAAAAAGTCAAACTCACCGAAAAACAAGTCCCCATAATGGGCTTACTAACTGCTCTTTTCTTTGCGGCAATGATGATGAATTGGCCTGTAGTTGGTGGAACTACTGCCCATCTGCTCGGCGGGGCGTCAATGGGTCTAATTCTTGGACCTTTTGCAGGCGGCATCTCAGTAACCATAATCCTTGTCTTGCAGGCTTTTCTTTTTGGCGACGGCGGATTAACAACTCTTGGAGCAAATGTCTTAAACATGGGCATAATCGGCGTACTCGTGCCATGCGCAATATTCTTGGTACTAAACAAATTGGTTGGAACAAAAGGCAACAAACTATACGCTATAATTTTTGTCTCTGCATTCGCGGGTGACTTACTCGCAGCTGTTGCAGCAGGCACAGAACTTGGTCTTTCTCAGCCAGTGTTCCAGTATGGACTAAATGTAGCAATACCAGCCATGGCACTGAATCATTCCATAATAGGCGTAGGTGAAGGCATCATAACAATGATTCTTGTAGGAACATTACTGAAATTACGGCCAGACGTCTTGCAGCAAAGTCCAATCCTGAAACGGCTCTCTTTTTTCCAAAACAAAGAAGAAGCTAAGGAGTGAGGTGAAAAAGTTGGCACCAATATCTACCAAAAAAACGGTTCTAATCGTGCTGACAGTGGCTATGATCTTTGTCTTGGTCGGTGTCTTTGTGTTGTCTTTCTCTTTTGAAACTTTGGATAAGCAAGCGGGCAAACTTGGGGCAGAAGAAAAGCCCGTGTACAAGGCGCCGTTTGCAGATTATAACATTCCAGGATTAGATAATACTTGGGGAGCGCTTATCGTCGGCGTTGGCGGGACTCTGCTATTGTTAGTTATGGGTTTAGTAGTAGCCAAAATTGTGCGCAGGAGAAAGAGTTAATGCGTATGAAAGTTCCTCAATCTTTAAGAGATTTAGTTGAAAGTTCGGAATCACTAGTATACGTTGAAGACTTAAGCAGCAAACCAGGATTAATGCAAAGCATAAATCCACTCATCAACCTGATCATTGTAGTCTTCATGATTGTGGCTTCCATTTTCGTCTTCTCCCTTTCATACTTAACCTTAATCTGTGTAATGCCCTTCATTTTAGCTCTGGCATCAAAGATTCCCCTAAGGCACTTTGTTGCAAGAACAATCTTCATTCCCGCGTTTGCAGCCTTAATTTCTGTGCCCGTATTATTCATAACTCCAGGTCACCCAATTTTCGCAACAAACATAAGCGTCTTAAATTTGGCAGTTACCACAGAAGGTTTTGTGCGCTTTCTAGTATTTTCTGTTCGAGTGTGGTTCTGCGTAGCATCTTTGAGCCTTCTAATCCTATCCACAGGCTTTGACAAAATGTTAAAGCTACTTTCTTCAATAAAAGTCCCTCCGCTAATCGTACAAATGTTTAGTCTCACATACCGCTACTTCTTTGTATCCATCCACGAAGCACAGAGCTTCCTAATAGCTAAAGAAGCCCGAACATATGTACACAGACGAACAATGAATTATCAAGCCCTCAAAGACTTTGCTTCTATACTTTCTTCGCTATTTATTCGAACTTACGAGCGCTCTGAGAGAGTTTACCTTGCAATGAAGTCAAGGGGTTTTAGCATGGAAAATGATGCTAAATTGGCCTTGCCATCATTTAGACTACGGGATGCTTTCTTTGCATTATCGATAATAGTTGCGTTCGCGATACTCTTTTTGCTTTAGAGGATCAATGTATGTCTGAGCCCATCGTTTCGGTAAAAAATGTTGAATTTACTTATCCAGCGGGTGTAAGCGCCGCCTTAAAAGGTGTTTCACTTGAAGTTCGACAAGGGGAACGTGTGGCTTTACTTGGTCCAAATGGCTCTGGAAAATCAACTTTAATTCTTCTAATCGCTGGTTTATTAACTCCCGAAAGAGGTCAAATTAGTGTTTTCGGAGAAAAAACGGTCTCAAAAAATTTCCAGAAATTCAGATCTCGAATAGGCATTGTTTTCCAAGACCCCGATGACCAACTTTTTACTCCCAGCGTAAAAGAAGATATTGAATATGGTCCTAAAAACCTTGGATTACCCGCAGAAGTTATCAGTAAAAGATGTGACCATATTCTTGAGGACATTGGTATAAGTGATTTGAAAGATCGCTCTCCTCATAGGCTAAGTTTTGGAGAAAAGAAAAAAGTTTCATTGGCAACTGCCTTGATCTTAAGACCTGAATTGCTTATACTTGACGAACCCACAGCAAATTTGGATTTGGTTTCCAGAAGGGGACTTATCGACCTGTTAAATGAACTAAACGCCGAAGGAACTACCATTGTCATATCCACTCATGATGTGGAGGCACTGCCGGAACTTGCAGACCGAGTAATAGTTGTTAGTCACGGGTCTTTGCTGGGAGGTGGAGAAATGCATAAGGTCCTGCAGGATGTCGCTTTGCTTGAATCCGCTGGCCTTGAGCTGCCTTCTATTGCGAGACTTTTTACCAAGCTCAAGGACTTAGGGTTAGTTAATGACGTTCCTATCACTTATGACGAAGCGATTAACCTACTGCAAAGAGAGCTTAAGTAAAAAAATTGACATCTCAAAAGTTAGGTAGCTTTAAAAGTGAATATCGTGCCAGAAGGTTGAA
>DATIXS010000009.1:0-3910 GCA_035518335.1 Candidatus Acidiferrum sp. | reverse complement strand
TATCATGGTCATAAGACCTCGACACCACTTCACCTCCTCATTAATTCACTTTTTGGATAGATTCCTGAATAGAAAAGCAACTCATTATCGGACTATAATAGATATCAATAGTTCAAGTTTGTCCAAAATTTAAGAATAAGTGACTGTCAATCTGCTCCAACAGCCTTTGGATTATTTGCAAACAAAGGTTTTTTTTGAGAAATTCGTGCTTTTTTCCGTTTATTCATCGATGGCAGGCTATTCTGCTTTTATTATGCGATAACCTGATGCTTTGCGAAGCCTGTTCATTACGGCTAAACCCATTCCTTCAAAAGGCACCCCTTCAGCGATTATTACATCCACGTTCCGCTCATCAACTTCTCGCAATAATCGGAACAGGCTTTGAGCAATAGTCGCCAAATTAGAGCGGCTGCCAAGACTCTTAACCACATATGCTTTGTATGAGGGTTGTGTTTCATCAGTTGATAAAATGCCTACCTTTAAACCCCTAAGAGCATGATCAGTAGCTATTTCTTGGATTTTGGCTTTAACTTTTGAAACGTTGCCCTCAACCAAAATGACATCAGCTTTAGGAGCATAATGCCTGTGCTTCATTCCGGGAGACCGTATCTTTTCTTGCAGCAACTCATTTTCTGCTCGTACAAAGGGATGAAGACTCACGTTTCCTAGAACCTGTTCTAAAGCCTCAAAAGTTGTTCCTCCTGGACGAAGTAGCATTGGGGGGTCAATGGTTAGGTCTAAAACGGTGGATTCCACGCCAATGCTTGTTGGTCCTCCGTCGAGAATAGCGTCGATTCTTCCATTAAGGTCTTCGTAAACATGTTTGGCCGTTGTTGGGCTGGGTTTTCCTGCAAGATTTGCGCTTGGAGCTGCTATGGAACACTGGCTTTGTCTGATAAGTGCAAGAGCTATCTTATGCTTTGGCATTCGAATAGCAACAGTATCTAATCCAGCAACAGTCACATCTGGAACGACGTTTGAACGCTTGAAAACCAGAGTTAACGGTCCAGGCCAAAATTCGCTCATAAGCAACTCAGCCTTCTTTGAGACTTTCTTTGCAAGCTTGTAAACTTCACTTGAATCTGCGATATGAACTATAGGCGGGTTATCTAAAGGTCTCTTTTTAGCCTCAAAAAGTGCTGAAACTGCTGTCGGATTTAGTGCGTCTGCGCCTAATCCGTAAACAGTTTCAGTCGGAAAAGCCACTAAACCCCCTTTCTGGATGATGTGGGCAGCCGTTTGTATTTTATATGGGTCAGGGTTTTCTGGGTTAATTTTTAAGAGAAGTGTTTCTTTCATTTTGCTTGCCTTTTTAGTTCAAGTACTACGGATGTTTCGACCTGCCGCTCAGGAATGCTCCAATATCTCTTCAACAGCTTATTCTTTTCCTCTGTTGAAACAAGTTCGAATCCGTGTTTTTCATAGAATTTTATTGCCCAACCTGCAGCTTCCCAAGTTCCTACGTAAACCTTCTTAGTATCGGCTAACTTGAGCAGATGTTCGAGCAAATTTTCTCCAAGACCTTTTCGCTGACTAATAGTCAGCGTATAGGCATGCCTAATTAAAGTAACATCGTTAACCCTTTGAATCCCCATTACGGCAACCAAAATCTTGTTCTCTTTCCAACCGAAAAATTCTACTCCGCTCTGAATTTCCCCTTTTAATTCCTGAGCTGTCATGTAAGGCGTCTTCCACCTATCGATTGGGATATTATCTTTGTAGGCGATTGCGGCATCATTTACCACATTCAAAATATTTTGAAAATCGTCAGCAGTTAATTTGCAGATCATTGGTTTCACGGAAAATGAAAAATAAGAAGCCGTTAGATTGCCACTGGTTCTTTTTGGTTTTCACTTTTAATCAGCTTATCGATGAGGTGCATAAAGAATTCTTGTGCTTGTATTTCGCCCACTTTTTCCAAGTAAACCGAAACCATAGCGATCTTTCCTTTCTTAGAAGCCACGTATTCAGCAAACATTCTTGCAGAAATTTCGTTTTTATCACCTAGAAGTATCGATGAGGTAGCAGTACCTAAAGCATCTTTAGCCCTTGGAACGGCGATTGCCAAAGTGCCGAGCTTATCTTCTTTCTCGCTTAGCATTATCATGCAAGAATTTTTTGATTCAACATAAACAGCTAGAAAATGAATGTCTCTTTCAACTATCTCTTCTTTTGTCACTTTGGCGCGTTCCAAATGCATTCCTCAAAAACGTTTAAACGTTGGTTACTTAAAAAACTTCACAAAAAAGCCGAAAAAATTCTAATAATAGGCTATCGAAAAATGGGATTGCTTTTCCAAAAATCGTTGCTCTTGAAAGATGTTTTACAGCAAAACATTAAGGTTTGCTTTTTAACAATGTGATGTAAGGCTTTGACATGACCGGAGTCAAACATTATAGGAAATATTTGGTTCCAGCCTTCCTCATCGCTATACTAACAATTTCCGCATTAGCCTTCAACGTATTTTATCTTAGTCATGATCAGGCACAAAGCAAACCTATGCCTTATGTTGGAGTGGCTTTTGGCGGAAACACGACTCAAGAAGCCAAATTCCTTATTGACAAGGTTTCTGGTTACACGAACCTGTTTATTTTGGATTCAGGAAGAAATCCAATTAGCCGAAACCAATCAGCGGTTGAAGAAATCTGCAACTATGCCGTTTCTAAAGGCCTAAGTGTGATTGTTAATCTTGGAATTGATGATGTTTTAGAAACGAGTCAGAAAACTTGGTTTTGGGAACAGTCGTTGAATACTACAAAACAACGTTGGACTGACATGTGGGGTAACAAATTCTTGGGTATTTATTATAATGATGAGCCTGCAGGGATACAGCTGGATGGAAACTGGTCCGCGTGGTATGAATATTGGGCTCCAAGACTAAGCCAAAGTGCCTCAAATACAAGTACACCTTATTACGTTTTAGTACAGGACTTGCAAAAAATTTATTCAAACATGTTAAATGCTATGCCGAATGGCACTAAACCTCTTGATTATAATTTGGAAGCGAAGTTTTTCGTTGATGACGTTCTCAAGTTAGATCCTGGGCTTGGGGCTTTAAACGCAAATGGAATTAAGGCGTTCACTTCAGATTATGCGCTTTACTGGTTTGATTACTTGGGAGGATACGACACTTTGTTTACAGAATTGGGCTCAAACTGCAGCGTATCTGAGCAAATCGCTCTTGTGAAGGGAGCGGCACGATTAGAGAACAAAGACTGGGGTACCATGATAACTTGGAAATATAACGAAACGCCTTACCTTGACAGCGGAGAACAAATTTACAATCAAATGTTAACTTCCTACGAAGCTGGAGCAAAATACATTACAATTTTTGATTACCCTTATGATCAAAGCAGTGACTACGGCACAATGACCAATGATCAGTTTATTGCGATGCAAAGGTTCTGGAATGACATAACGCAAAAGAAATTTACAGACTTAAGCGCTCCAGACGTCGCGTTAGTACTGCCTAAAAATTTTGGGTGGGGCATGCGTCAACCTAATGATACAATTTGGGGTTTCTGGTTGTCTGATTATAGAACCCAACCAACGGCCGTAATAACAAGCAGACTTTTAGCTCAATACGGTGCCAACCTTGACATAGTTTATGATGATCCAGCATACCCTCTCAATAACATAGGTTACAAGAACATTTACTATTGGAACTCAACAATTCCTTAAGATTTCCGTTAATATTTCCTTGTTGGAAATACTTAATTAATAGCTTATCGTATTGGCTGATACGGAAGTATGAAATTTGAGTGACGAACTTTCAAAGTTACCTCCTAATGTACAAGAAAGGCTTCTTAGATTGCAACAACTTCAGCAGACATTGCAATCAATTTTAGCACAAAAACAGCAAGTCGAGATGGAAAAGACTGAAGTAGAGCAAACAATAGCTGAACTTCAG
>DATIXS010000008.1:0-2811 GCA_035518335.1 Candidatus Acidiferrum sp. | reverse complement strand
ATTTTATCTGAAGGTTTTGGAATGCTTCGCACGGTTGTTTCGGATTTTGAAAGTGCAGGGCATGAAGTAACTGTTTTGCTTGATCATAGACTTTCAAATCTGAATCCCCCTCTAAATGCCCACCACATAGTGCCTGTTTTCCATCCTGAGGAACCAAAAAACCTCTTATTAAGCCTCGCAAAAATTAACGATGCCTATCATATTATTGCTCCAGAAACTGAAAAAACTCTGCAATTATTGGTTGAAACTGTTGAACGAACGAGCAAAATATCGCTCAACTGTGAATCCGGCACTATCCAAAAAGTTGCAGAAAAGAACGTTTTCTGCGAAGTTTTAGAAAAGAATGATTTGGCAACACCAAAGACAATTAGGTTTAATTTTGATGATAATTTAGCAGTAGTTAAGTGCACTATCAAAAGTAAGTTGACTTATCCCTTAATTTTCAAACCAGTGGACGGCACCAGCTGCAGCGCCTTAAGCATAGTTAAAAACGAGAGAGAGTTAGACAAGGCTATTGACAAGTTGAAAGCTGAATCTGCAAACCAACATTTTATTGTTCAAGAATTCATTAAAGGTGAAGCGGTAAGCGTCAGTTTACTTTGCACCAAAGGCAAAGTGTTTGCAATTAGTTTGAACAAGCAAAATATTTTGATTGGCACGCCTGACAAGGTTTCAAGTTACGAAGGAGGCGTTGTTCCTTTTGATCACCCGGCCAAGCAAGAAGCGTTTCGGGCAGCAGAGAACGTTGCTGAATGTTTTCCAGGCTTAAGAGGATATGTAGGTGTTGACTTAATTCTATCCAAAGGTAAGGCGTTTGTAGTTGACGTTAATCCACGGCTAACAACATCATTTGTGGGGTTATCTCGTGCTTCAAAGTTTAATATTGCAGAAGAAATCATTAATGTTTTTCTGAAGGGTTTGCTTCCTGCAACGAATGACATTAACGGTTTTGTTTGTTTTTCAAAATGCGAGACTTCTAAGCTGACAAATAGTGCTTTCCGAGAGATTGCTCAAATAAGCGAAGTCATTTCGCCGCCTTTCCCTTTAAGCGAAAACCAAAAAGCTTGTGCATTAATTTCTGCCCGGGGTGATTCCTTGGAAGGTGCAAAGTTGAAACTGGAAGAAGCTAAAAAGCAGGTTCTTAGCATTACCAGTAGAGGAAGATAGCTTGGTAAACGTCTTAGGCTATGATATTGGAGGCGCTAACACTAAAGCTGCATTCATAACAACAAAAAAGGGGAAGTTGCAAAACTCCAAAGTTGCTGTGCAGTACTTTCCAATATGGAAGGAACCAGAAAAACTTGCTGGGGTCCTCCTTGAGGTTAAAAAGCGGTTAAATGCGGTCAGAATTGATGGTGTTGGAATAACTATGACTGCCGAATTATCAGATGTTTATTCTACCAAGAGAGAAGGTGTCCATCAGATTTTATCTTGTGTAAAGCGGGTTTTTCCTAATTTGCCTATTTTCGTCCTAAACACAGATGTAATACTGTTATCCTTCGATGCTGCTTACGAGGTGCCCCTTAAGGCTGCTGCGGCAAATTGGGCTGCAACTGGCTGGCTAGTTGCCCATCGAATTAAAGATTGTGTGATTGTTGATGTCGGTAGCACGAGCACTAGTATTATTCCTATTGTTGACGCCAAAGTCGTTGCTAAAGGTAAAACGGATTTGGATAAACTACTTTGCGGTGAACTTGTTTACACTGGAAGTCTGCGGACTAATGCTGCAACGATTGTGCATTCTATTCCAATAAAAAATGGAGTTGCTCAAGTCGCTTCCGAACTTTTTGCTTTATCGGCAGATGTTCATTTAGCCTTGGGAAATATAACTGAGAAAGAATACATTTGTGATACGGCGGATGGTCGAGAAAGAACTTTGGCGGAGTCTTTTTCGAGATTAGCAAGAGTAGTATGCGCAGATACTGAAATGCTAACTCAAAAAGAAATCGTTTCAATGGCAAATTACATTTGTAACAAACAAATCGCTCAAGTCACAGAAGGTCTCAGTAAGGTCTATTCTTTCACAAAAAACCTGACTTCGAGAATGGTCCCAGTGGTAGTTACGGGTCTCGGCAAAGATTTTATTGCTAGAAAAGCAGCTGAAAAGATCGATGTCGACTGCATTATTGATTTGGGAACTTTAATACAAAACTGTGCAGTCATGGCTACTCCCGCTTTTGGGGTAGCTTTGATGGTTGCTACCAAAATAGAAGGAGAAATCGTCAATTGGACGCCACAGTAGTGAAGGTGGGCGGTTCCTTGGCATTGCGCAGCAAGAAGCTTAAGAGTTTATGCGCTGCGTTAAGTGAAGTTTCTAAAGAACATAAATTGGTGTTGTTGCCTGGAGGAGGCGAATTTGCTGACATTGTGAGGAAAGCAGACAAGCGATTTGGATTATCTGCGGAAGCTTCTCACCATATGGCAATTTTAGGTATGGACCAATACGGTTTTTTGCTTTCAGATTTGACAAGGGATTCGTGCGTCGTTTGTCAGCTTGAAAATGTGCAGAAAGTTTTAGATATGAACAAGTTGCCCATTTTTTTGCCTTCAAATCTTTTGCTGAAAGAAGATCCTTTAGAGAATTCTTGGAATGTGACTTCAGATTCTATCGCTGCTCACATTGCAAGCCAACTACAAGTAAATAGAGTTATTTTGGTTACTGATGTTGATGGGATTTACACTCAGGATCCCAAAAAATATTCGAATGCACAATTGAAAAAAAGAATATCGGCTAAACAGCTTGGAGAAATGCATAAGCGAACCAGTGTTGACAAGTTTTTACCTTTCTTGCTTTCACAATTGCATATCCAA
>DATIXS010000007.1:0-2078 GCA_035518335.1 Candidatus Acidiferrum sp. | reverse complement strand
TATGGACTTTAGAAGGTTCAGAAGTCTGCAAGACTTCCGCAATTACATTTATCTTTTTCATTCCAATGTTTAAATTCTCTATTTTGATGTGGGAAGGCGTTGGAGTTTGCTTTGCTATTTCTTTCCGGACTCTGCTAGTGTCCATCGAATTATCAAATGAAACATCGGTTTTTGATAATGTTTCCTCGGGAACACGGAACTGTGACACAACATTGCTGTCTTTTTTAATTAAGAAAATAGCTTGGTCGTTTACACTCCCTCTGTATTCAACAGTTAAGTCTTCGCATACTGATTTGCCCTGTTCTTTGGCTTGAATTAAGGCTTTAAAGAGTTCAGTCGGGTAAATGTTATGCTGCGCTGAGATAAATGCAAGCTGGTCCTCAAGTGTGGGCTTTTTTGGTTTCACAGTGTTTTTTCTCCTTTAGATAGCGAATTATCTTGAAAAAAGCAAACGATTGTTATCAAAATTTACTTTTTCTCAATTAATTCTGACAATTAAATATTACAATAATAAGTATATAGGTTTAGCTACAAAAGACAATCTATTTGTTGGGAAAGAATCAAAATTTGATTAAATCAATAATTGTTTCCAAAAAAGAAAAAAACTAGAATTCACATTACCTTATTGGAAAACTTTCGAATCCACTTTTTGGAGCACTTTTATGGAAGAGTTAAACGGACTAACAAAAGTAAAATTGAAGAATTTGGACAAAATTTTCTACTCTAAAATTAATGTTAACAAAGCACAAGTAATTGAGTATTACATCAAGATGGCTCCTAAGATGCTTCCTGTTATAGCAAACAGGCCATTAGTTTTAACAAGATATCCTGAAGGCGTAGACGGAGGATCAGTTAGCTTTTTTGAAAAGAATGCTCCAGAAGGAATGCCAAATTGGGTTAAAACTAAAACCATTTACTCGTCAACTTCCAAACGAGATGTCCATTATATTGTTTGCAATGATCTTGACACTCTTATCTGGCTAGCAAACATAGCAGCTATAGAAATCCACATGCCTTTCTCCCAAGTTGATGCTTTAGATAAGCCGGACCTACTGTTTTTTGATATTGACCCTGAACCTCCAGCAACATTAAGTGATGCTGCAGAAGTCTCACTTTTGCTAAAAGAAAAACTTCTGGATTTAGGACTAACGCCATTCATCAAGACGTCTGGCAAAAAGGGGCTCCATGTAGTAATTCCAATAATTCCAGACCATTCGTTTGAAGAAGTAAGAGCTTTCGTGCATAAAATTGGGATTGACTTAGCAAAAGAAAGCGACATTGTGGTATCTGAATTCAAAGATACAAAGAAACCAGGCAAAGTCTTTGCTGATTACCTCCAGAATTCACCTTTGCGAACTATGGTCATTCCTTATAGTTTAAGGCCTACACCTCAAGCAACTGTTTCAGCACCCTTAGATTGGAGTGAGGTAAAGAAAGGCATAAACCCTTCAGACTTCACTATTTTTAATGTAGCTAATCGAAAAAGTGATCCATGGAAAAATATTTTTGAAAAAAAATGTAAACTGGAGATTTAATTATGGAACAAGAAGATGTGGAAGAAACTTCGGAGCTGGATAATAAAAAAGTTAGCGCGCCTGCCCCTAGAAGGTCCATTTGGTCAGGAAGCGTTACAATAGGGTTAGTTAATGTTCCCGTTAAGTTATATTCAATGATTTATGATCGAGGTATAAGATTTCATTTTTTACATAGCGTTGACGGTCAACCTCTCAAGTACGTCAAAATGTGTACAAAGGAAGACAAAATCGTACCTTGGAATGAAGTAGTCCGAGGCTATGAAGTTTCAAAAAATGAATTTGTAACTTTAGATAAAAAAGAGTTGGATGCTGCAAAACCTGAATCAGATAATAGAATTAGAATCAGCAAATTCGTTGATTATTTCTCCGTTGACCCAATATACTTTGACAAAACGTACGCTTTAATGCCTGAAAAAAATAAAGAAGCCTACAGTTTATTGTTTACGGCGCTTGAGAAAAAAAATAAGGCAGGTGCTGGACGCATAACTCTTAGAACAAAAGAATACCCAGCACTACTCCATACCTACAAAGGAGCATTGGTTT
>DATIXS010000006.1:0-2423 GCA_035518335.1 Candidatus Acidiferrum sp. | reverse complement strand
TTTTTATGCTGCCTTTTCCTTGCCTTCAGCCTGTTTCTTTTCTGGCATCGGAGGCGTCTCTTTTAACCAGTCAAGTTTACCCAAGAATGGTTGCCTAGCGGTTACGCCAATTTTTCCTGAACTTCCGGCCCTACCAAGCGAAACAGCTGTTATTCTGACACGCACCTGGTCGCCTGTCGTTACCTTTCTTTTACTCTCTTTCCCGAGTAAAACACCTTGCTTTTCGTCATAAGAGATGTAGTCATCCATAAGTTGTGAAACATGGAGTAAAGCGTCTACTGGTCCGATTCGGACAAAAGCGCCGAAATCTGCTATTTCAACTACGTCTCCTTCTACAACTTCTTGAATAACTGGATAAAATGTCAGCAATGAAAAAGTTACTTTGTGGAAGGTTGCTCCGTCGCCTGGAATTATTTTGCCAATGGGGTTTACTTCAATGCTTGTAACTGCAATTACGTATCCAAGCTCCTCATCTACCACTCCCTCATACTTTTGTTTTACCTGTTCACGTCCAACTTTTTCCAGAGGGTTACCAAAGGTTTCAGGTGGAATGCGGATAGTGTCCTGCAGTGTTATTAGCTTAAACATAGTTATATCAATCCGTCAATCTCTAGGCGAGATTTTTGTCTCAGATAAATCACTGGCACACTTATATCTCTTAGCCTCCGTCGAAGTTGACTATCATTGGTAAATACTGGCGAATTCCACGCTTTTGCCACCTTAACTATAATATCGTCAGTTGTTAATTTCTCATCATAATCTACTGAAACGTTTGTACATTTCTCAGAGAGCTTTAACGCAAAAACAGCTTCTCTGCGAATCTTAGCTGATTCTTTCGCGGCCAGCAGTTCGAGTTCTCGCTTAACAGGCGAGACTAAAACAAAATTTACGCGGCGATTTAGTAAGCGCTCAGTTTCCGAAAAAATATCTATTTTAAACTTGAGAGGAACAAACAATGAGTTTGAATCTAAAATAATTTTTAATGCATCGGTTTTCTTTGGTATCCTTGTCATTGCTATTGCTCCTATCCACTGAAAATTTATTCTCACGCTTAAAAATTTTTAATTTTTCACGGAGTTTTACTGAGTGACAAAATCTTAAACTTGCTATTAATTTAAATACCTTAAGTAAATGATTTGAGCAACAGTCAGGTGAATGTATGCTTCGAGAGAAATCTTGCGGTGCGGTCATTTTCACAAAGAAAGATGAATCAACAAAGTATCTTCTACTTAATTACGCGGCGGGCCATTGGGATTTTGTTAAAGGCAATGTTGAACTAAATGAAAACGAAAAGCAAACCGTCGTCCGTGAACTACAAGAAGAAACTAGCATTACTAATGCGCAATTTATTGAAGACTTTAGGGAACCAATTGTTTATTTTTACAGACGGCAAGGCTCAACAGTTCACAAAGAAGTAGTTTTTTTTGTGATGGAAGCATACACCGACAAAGTTCAGTTGTCCTTTGAGCATATAGGATATGCTTGGTTGGATTACCAGCACGCTATTGAAAAATTAACTTTCAAAAATTCTAAGGATGTATTGCAGAAAGCTCATGATTTTCTGAAGAAAAACGGTATAATAAAGCCTATTGAATAATTAACTATTTACTTTGTTATTATAAGCCCGTATCCGATAAGTCTCCAACGTGCGGTAATTTTTCTGCTGATTGCAACTCTAGAGCCTGGCAGCGCACAAATTGGTCTTGTCAACTTAACTTTAATTATGTTTTGTTTTATTGAGAGAATTTTGCCAACGTTTACTGCAGCTCCAATGTGAAGTAACAGAACTTCGTCAGGATTAAATTTTTCAACTTTCAATAATTCCTTTGTTCCAACGGCTCGTTCTAAAACATGAGTTTCCAACGTAAGCTCTGTTAACGTTGGGGGAAGTCCTCCTACCTTTCCAGCGATGCTTCCCGTTAAGCCATCTGCTTTCGAATAGGACGGGTCAAGGCAAGTTCCGACGGCCACTAATCCTCCGCTGGTTGCTTCTTTAACACTTTTTTCACCAGCGTTTAGACTCACTATTTCGCTTATTAATGCGTCATAAATGGTTTTTCCTTCTCTTTCGACGCTTATTCCTGGTCGTATTTCGATTTCTTCTCCAACAACAAATTTTCCCTGGGCTATGGTTCCACCGATAATTCCACCCTCAAGACCTTCGATGGTGGTTCCTGGTTTGTTAATATCAAAAGAACGGATAATATACATTAGCGGCGGCTTAGTTTCATCTCTTTTTGGAGTTGGAATAATTGTTTCAATAGCGTTAAGTAAAACATCAATGTTTATTCCCCTCTGAGCAGAAATTGGAATAATTGGCGCTTTCTCAGCTACAGTTCCCTTGACGAAATTTTTGATTTCTTTGTAACTTTCCAGCGCTCTTTTCTCATCTACAATGTCAATCTTGTTCTGAACAATAATCA
>DATIXS010000005.1:0-3469 GCA_035518335.1 Candidatus Acidiferrum sp. | reverse complement strand
CTACTAGTACAAGTCTGCTTTCGGTTCCTTTGCACTGATTTATTGTAAAGTATTTGCTGTCTTTGATTTCTTCTCCGCACAATGCACACTTTTTCAATTTGCTCCTTAACCTCATATTTAGTTTATGCATTATAAGTATATAGCGTGAATGCTATTTCCGGATTGATAACCATAACGAAACCTGCCTAATAAGAAAGACAAACACTATAAAAATAACCCTTCTTTCTAATCTGTCAAAAAGGCTGCCGGCAAAGAATACAAAGCATGCATGAAACTACATGCTATAGTAAAGTTCTTATTTTTGTCAGCAGGTAAAATTGTAGTGTTGATTTTATGAGAAAAATACTAGTTATTTATTACAGCCGTTCGGGCAATACTGAAAAGATGGCAAAAGCCGTTGCAGAAGGGGCCAAAAGCGACAAAAACTTAACTGTTGACCTAAGCTACCACGTCGAAGCAGATGAACTATCAAATTACGATGCTATAATCGTTGGCACACCCACGTACCATACTCAGATGCCTATCGACTTCAAAAATCTCTTCGAAGAAGTTTCAGCAAAACAGATAAACTTAAAGAACAAGATTGGCAGTGCTTTCGGATCATATGGATGGAGCGGAGAGGCACCTCAAGCGGTCATAGAAATACTAAAGAAATTAGAGATGCAAGTCATAGAACCACCCATCCGCGCTAAATACAATCCTGATCAAAAAACTCTTGACGTTTGTATTGATTTAGGGAAAAGAGTCGCTCAAAAATTAAGCTAATTAGATATTTGACTTCTTAGTGTAGAGATGTTAGCCCAAATCGTTTTCTTAAACCCTAGCGCAGTCAACTCTTTTAATAAGAAAAGTTAAGCTGTTTGGATTTTGAAAACAAGATTTATTTTTTGTTTTTGAAAATCAACTCACCGTTCTTTTCATCGACTATTATTTCCGTGTCTTTGTCGACTTTTTCTTGCAATATCATTTTTGATAATTCGTTTAGTAAGTTTTTTTGAATAACACGTTTTATTGGTCTGGCTCCAAATTGAGGGTCAAAACCGACATATGCAATGAAATCGACTGCTTTTTTGGTGATTGTTAGTTTGATGTTGGTTTTTTCGAGCATTTTCTGAACGTTTTTAAGTTGAAGTTCTACTATTTTTCTTACTTCTTCGCGCGTTAACGATTGGAACATGATTATTTCGTCGATACGGTTAAGGAATTCTGGCTTGATGCTTCTTTTCAGCAACTCGAAGACTTGAGTTCTTGTTTGATTTATTATTTCCTCACGGTTTTCTTCACTTATTTTTTCTAGGTTTTCCTGGATTATGTGAGAACCGATGTTTGAGGTCATGATGATTATGGTGTTTTTGAAATCCACAGTGCGACCCTTATTATCCGTTAATCTGCCGTCGTCAAGTACTTGGAGCAGTATGTTGAAAACGTCAGGGTGTGCTTTTTCAATCTCATCTAGAAGTACCACCGAGTATGGTTTTCTTCGGACAGCTTCGGTTAGTTGTCCGCTTTCTTCATAGCCTACGTATCCAGGAGGAGCACCAATGAGTCTTGAAACCGTGTGGCGTTCCTGATACTCAGACATATCAATTCTGATCATACTGTTTTCATTGTTAAATAGGAATTCTGCTAATGCTTTTGCTAATTCGGTTTTTCCAACCCCTGTGGTGCCCAAAAAAATGAAAGATCCGATTGGTCGTTTTGGATCCTGCAACCCCGCACGGTTTCTCCTAATGGCATCAGCCACAGCATTGACGGCTTCATCTTGTCCGACTACCCGCATGTGAAGCTCTGTTTCTAAATTAAGCAGTTTTTGTTTTTCACTCTGAAGCATTCTGCTAACGGGGATACCTGTCCAACGAGAAACCACTTCAGCGATTTCTTCAGCATCAACTTCTTCATTTACCATAGCTGAATCTTTCTGCAATTCTGACAATTTCTTCTTCAGAGTTTCAATTGTTTTTTCTGCTTCTGGAATTTTGCCGTAGCGAATTTCTGCAACGCGTCCTAGATCGCCATTTCGGTTTGCTTTCTCGTCTTCAAACTTTAGTTGTTCTATCTCGTTCTTTTTGTTCTGAATTTGTTCAACTATATCTTTTTCAGATTGCCACTTGGCTCGAAGTTGATTACGTTCTTCACTCAAGTTCGCGATTTCTTCATTGAGTGACTTAAGTTTTGCCTGATCTTTCTCACGTTTTATAGCTTCTCTCTCAATTTCCAATTGGCGAATTCGGCGATCTTTTACTTCGAGTTCTTCAGGCTCAGAATTGATTTCAAGTCGAAGTTTTGATGCAGCTTCATCAATCAAGTCTATTGCTTTATCTGGAAGAAAACGGTCAGAAATGTATCTTTGTGAAAGTTCAACCGCCGCAATAATCGCTTCATCTTTAATTCTTACATGATGATACGTCTCATAACGCTCTTTTAGACCACGAAGAATTGAAATAGCATCTAAGGTGTCTGGTTCATTGACCATTACTGGTTGGAACCGTCTTTCAAGAGCTTTGTCTTTTTCAAAGTATTTCTGATATTCGTTTAATGTAGTGGCGCCGATTGCTCGCAGTTCTCCCCTTGCTAGTGCGGGTTTTAGTATGTTTGCTGCGTCCATTGCGCCTTCACCGCCACCTGCGCCTACGAGCGTGTGAATCTCATCAATGAATAGCACTATTTCGCCCTCAGCAGAAACTACTTCTTTAACAACACTTTTGAGTCGCTCTTCAAATTCACCCTTAAACTTTGCGCCGGCAATAAGCGCGCTCATGTCTAGTGAATAAATTTGTTTTGATTTCAGATTTTCGGGAACATCTCCGTCGATTATTCGGTGAGCTAGTCCTTCTGCAATTGCTGTTTTGCCAACTCCTGGCTCCCCGATTAGAATTGGATTATTTTTTGTTCTTCGCGATAGGATCTGAAGGACTCGTCTGATTTGCTCATCGCGTCCAATGACTGGGTCAAGTTTACCTTTTCTAGCCATATCGTTTAAGTTGATCGCGAATTTGTTCAGTGCGTTATAGGTTTCTTCTGCAGTTTGAGAATTAACAGTTGAGCCTTTGCGCAGTTGCTTGATTGCTGTTTTTAAGTCTTTTTCGCTAACTCCATTTTCATGAAGTAATCTTGAAGCTGAATCGTTTAGAGCCAAGATTCCAAGTAACAGTTGCTCGATGGAAATGAATTCATCTTTTCCTTCTGAAGCTATTTCTGCAGCTTTTTGGAGAGCTCGATTGGAATTTGATGACAGATATTGTTCTCCGCCACTGACCTTAGGTAAACAGTCGATTATCCTATCAAGCTCTTTCGAAAAAACATCAAAGTTAACATTTAATTTTTTCAACAAATAAGGTACTACATTTTCATCCACTATCAATATAGCTTTCAACAAATGTGAAGGTTCAACCGATTGGTTCTGTGATGCCTTAGCAATTTCCGCTGCTTTCTGAATTGCTTCTTGAGATTTAATGGTAAAATTATTCAA
>DATIXS010000004.1:0-2462 GCA_035518335.1 Candidatus Acidiferrum sp. | reverse complement strand
TTGTGCCTCTAAAGGTTGGGTATGGTGCGGGAACCAAAGAGTTCCCCGAGATGCCAGCGGTTTTAAGGTTCACATTAGGTTACCCATTGGACAATGGATTGGACCGAGACGAGATTGCTGTTTTAGAAACCAATATTGACGATGAAACAGGTGAAATCTTAGGATACGCAATCGACAAACTGCTAAGTGGAGGTGCCAAAGACGTCAGCATTATCCCCATGTTCACTAAAAAGAATCGCCCAGGCCAAATAATCAAAGTTATTGCAGACCCAAAGGATGTACATCACCTCTCCAAAGTTCTCATCGACGAAACCGGCACCTTAGGCGTTCGCGTTTACTACTGCGAACGGCACATCATCAATCGAGAAATCTACACGGTTGATTTACAAGTGATGGGGAATAAGGAAACCGTGAGGCTAAAAGTCGCCAAAGACGCTAAAGGCGAAGTTACCCGAATAAAACCCGAATTCGAAGACCTCAAGAGGTTGGCGGAAAAAACTAAGAAGCCTCTGCGAGAACTGTCAGAACTTGCAGTTGCCAAGATGCGAGAAAAATTCGGTAAATAGGCGGTTTCTGTGAAAGCACTTAAGCCTAAAATAGACGAATTAAAAAGTTTCATCGCTGACAATGGAAAAGAAGGTGTTGTCATCGCTTTTTCAGGCGGTGTAGACAGCTCAACTTTGGCAGCGGTTAGTCACGAGGTTTTAGGTGAGAACGTAGTGGCTATTATTGCCCATTCGCCAACCTACACGTCTGAGGAGTTGCAAGACGCAAAGAAAATCGCTCAGGACATAGGCATCAAATTATACGTGGTGGAAACCAATGAGTTGGATAACCCAGATTTTAACCGCAACCCTGAGAATCGCTGTTACTACTGCAAAAAAGAGCTCCTCCAAACCCTCCTTGACTTCGCACATAAAATAGGATTCAAGGCAGTCTTCGAAGGAACAAATTATAGCGACTTAAACGACCATCGACCAGGGTTCAAAGCTGTCCAAGAAGCAAAAAACGTATTCAGCCCATGGATGATTAACGGATTTACCAAAAATGAGATTCGCCAAATAGCTAAAACCATGGGGCTCAGCATTCATGATAAGCCCGCCTTAGCGTGTTTAGCTTCAAGAATTTCATTTAATGAAAAGATAACTCCCGAAAAGTTACACAGAATCGACAAGGCAGAGCAAGTTGTAAAAACGATAACAGGAGTGAAACAAATTCGGGTGAGAGACCATAACGGGTTAGCAAGAATAGAGGTTGGAAAAACTGAAAGAGTACTCATTTGCAATGTGGAAGTTCAGGACAAAATAACCAACGAATTAAAGCAGCTTGGTTTCAAATACGTCACGGTTGACTTAGAAGGATACCAAACCGGCAGCATGCATCGAACATTGGATAAATCAAAATAATTATTAAAGGAATAGTTTTTTCTATTCTTCCCAAACTTTCCACAACAAAGTTGGTTAGACGCGGTTTTTCTACTGCGTTTCACCAAATTCCTTCTTCAAACGCTTCTTCCTTTTAAAGATTCTCCTGCTTACTCAGTGAAGAGAACAAACGATTCAATGGATTCTATCCTGAAGCGGTTTGGATCTCTACCTGGCTCGTCCCCGATTAGAAATATAATCTTTTAGAACTTCCAAACGCAAAAAAGGTCCCATACCCGAGCGGCTTCGGAACCATTAATGGAGCCGCTGGGATTTGAACCTAGTCTTCTTGGCGATATTAGTATAAGCTATCGCCACTTTCTAAGCAGCTTGTCTTCTCTTTTTTGTTTAGTTAGTTAACTTTGGTTTAGGTCTTACGGGAATCACCTGAACACGGATGCGAATTTGTACTATTTTCAATCATTTTTTTAGCGCCTCGGACGCAAACATCGCTTGACTATTTCTTGACCTGCATGGAAAGGCAAAAAAGTTATCCCGCTTGTACTAGGGGTCATCCACGCAGCCCTCAAGCAAACAAGTATATAATGTTCATAGCTGTTTTGCCATGAATTGAGAGCTAGTTATGCATGTCAACAAAGACAGATTCACCAGAACTGCAGTCTTAATCGTCGCCTTGGCCTTTCTGATCTACAATGTATATCAAGCAATAATAGTTACATTTTTCATTTCTCATTTTCCGCTAATAGCACAAAGACTTCCAAGCGTCATAGCAAGCAAAAATATGCACTTACAGGTTACGCTTTTCTTAACTCAGGAACTTACAGGGTCCGTAGGTGCCTACCTACGGTTGGCAGGAGCATTGCTTGCAACGAACTTCGCTCTTAACTTCTATGGAAATAAACCCACTTACCTCAAAACGCTCGGCAAAGCAGTGCTTTTTGAGTCTCTTTACTTTCTAATGTTTGTCCCTGTAGTAGTAAACCAATTTGTGGGCTCAGTAATATCGACAAGTCTATACTTGAATTTCTACACTGGCTTATCCTACTTGCTGCAAATAATAATTGTTTGCCCGATTTT
>DATIXS010000003.1:0-10978 GCA_035518335.1 Candidatus Acidiferrum sp. | reverse complement strand
CGATGGGAGTTTCAACTGGGGCAACTTCCGCAATAGGAGTTGTTTCGACTGGAGCAACTTCGATTGGAGTGACTTCGGCAGGAGTTTCAACTGGTGAAGCGTCAACAACCGGAGCTGTCTCTGTTGGAGTGACTGGAGCGGCTTCAACTGGAATTGCCTCTATTACAGGAGTTTCAATTGTTGCGATTTCAACTGGAGCTGCAATAACTGGAGCGGCTTCTATTGGCGCTGTTTCAACTGGGGCTGCTTCGATTGGGGCTTGAACAGTTTCTACTGGCGCTGGTTCTACGGGCGCTGTCTCTATTGGAGCGCTTTCCGCTGGAGCCGCTTCAGCTCTTACAGTTTCAACTGAAATCTCAGCTGGAGCAGTTTCAATTGGAGCTTCTGGCATTGGACATGTTTCGATTACAGTTTCAACTGGGATGGTTTCGACTGCTGTCTCGATTGGGGTTGTTTCTATTGGCGCTGCTTGTGCAACTTCAGCTTCTATAATTGGAGCTACTGGTTCTAGAGCTGCGGGCGCTTGGATTGCTGGGGCTGTTGGAGAAAGTTGAGTGGTAACTTGCTTTATCACGTTTAACTCGTTCTTAGTTGTTTCCAACCCTGTCGTGAGCAGACTTATCTCTTTTTGATAAATCTCATCATCAATTTCGCCTACAACGTGCTGAATCTCATAGTTAGCAAGAAGAGTTTCTAACATTTTTATTTGGTTTTCTAATTCCTGAGTTTTTCCAGCCATGCTATCAATTAGTTCTTTTTGTTGCTTCTCAATTGTGGTCATTGCTGTGCTGATTTCGCCGTCAAAAGAGTCTCGTGTTGATTGAGAAATTTTGCCAGTAGCAAAAAGGTTGTCTAACGCTTGCTTTTTTCGTTTAGCAATATCGTATTCTTCATTTAATCGTTTAAATGTATATTTCCATGAAATCAATTTAAAGGCACCGTGTGCTCTTTCAGTCAAAAGAAGAGATAACATTTCTTAACATGCACATATATCGGAAACTATTAAGAATGCTAAGGGGATCGTCGAAAAGGAATTTTTGCGTTAAAATTCTTTGAGTCACCTTTGCTAGTATGTATATGAAAAATGAAAAACTTTTAGAGTTTAGTTGAACGCTATAACATTTTTATGTAAAATGCCTTCTATCAATTGGTGTATTATAGCACAATATATGAAGAAAAAAATTATTTTGCTTAATTGGTTTTTAATGGCCTAAATTTTTATCTTGTTTATACTTTTTGTTTTTGTTATAACATATTATTCTAAATCTGAATAAGTCTTATATATCTAAACACGAATAAACAACAGTGAGAGTGTAAAGTTATGGTAGCTTTAACAATAACAGTTAACGGTGAAAAATCAGAAGCAAGAGTAATTAAGAAAATGCATGAAAGAGTCGTAAAAACTTTCATGGACACAATAATAATGAGTGAATTACAAAACGGACCTATAAGCGGATACGACGCAATTTCCTATATCCACAATAAATTCGGTTTCTTAGCCAGTTCAGGAACAATTTATTCACTTCTCTATTCACTAGAGCGAAACGGCTTAGTTGAAGGAGCATGGATTGAGCGGAAAAGAGTTTACAAACTAACCGCAAAAGGCGACCAAACCATACAAACTATACTCAACTCACAAGACAAAATTAAAGGCTTCATGTCAACGGTCCTAAAAGCCCAAACACTCCATTAACCTATTTCTTTTTAACTCTCTTTAATAGAAACGCTAAAAAACCCCTTCTTGTTTTCCTATAGCCGCAACAAATCAAAGCGGGTCCGTAGCTCAGTCAGGCTAGAGCACCGGACTTTTAATCCGGGGGTCGCGGGTTCAATTCCCGTCGGACCCGCTGCAGTTCTGCAACTTTCTTAAAATTATGATGTGAACCATTTAATGTGAATTAACCTATTTCTATAAAGAATATATTGTGGACCTCCTTATACTCCAAAAGAATCGTTTGGGATGAGGTCAATGTCAAAAACTAAAGTCTTATTCTTGTGCACTCATAATTCAGCTCGCTCTCAGATAGCTGAGGGTTTGCTTAGATTTCTTTATGGCGATGAGTATGAGGTTTTTAGTGCTGGCACAAGCCCCACACAAATAAATCCTTTAGCCATTACGGTTATGGATGAGATAGGCATAGATATTTCTCAGCAATATTCTAAAAGTCTTGATGTTTTCAAAAACGCTGATATTGATTTAGTTGTATCTGTATGCCGGAGCAGTTCAAAGATTAATTGTGCCATTTGTTCCTCGCCTATGGTTATGGGTAGACCTGAGTTAATTCGTTCAATGTTGCCTAAAGCTAAGGATTATTTGGAGCATCCTTTTGAGGATCCTTCAGAAGTACAAGGAACCGAAGAAGAAAAACTTGAGGCCTTTCGACATACCCGGAATGAAATGAAAAAGTGGATTGTTGAAAAATTTAGTTATTTGAGCAAGCGGGCACTGCAAAAGCCTAAAGTTATTTTTTTATGTACGAGGAATTCAGCGAGGAGCCAGATGGCAGAAGCTTTTTTGAAGAAATATGCTGGTGACCATTTTGAGGTTTACAGTGCAGGATTTGATCCTCAACCCATTAACCCTTACGCATTCCAAGTAATGAAAGAATTAGGATTTGATCTAAGCAATCAACAGCCTAAGGATCTTGCTCAGTTTCTTGGAAAGGTACATTTCGGAATAATCATAACAGTATGTGCGAGAGCAGAAGAGGAGTGCCCAACTATTCCAGGGGTAGGCACGAGAATATACTGGCCCTTCGAAGACCCAGTAGCATTCCAAGGAACAGAGGAAGAAAAACTAGCTAAATTCCGCGAAATTCGAGATAAAATCAACGAAAGAATAGAAGCATGGTTGAAAGAGAGGGGCATAGTAGAAAATTAATGTTTAAGTGAACTTCCATCTTAAAAAAACATCAGTTTCTAAAGTAGCTTTATTCTATAACCATTCTTTAGTGAGGTTGGCATTGTTACAGCGGCACTGAAGTGAATCGAAACTAAGTAGATTTTAAATAGATAGAACAGTGCAATATTATTTTGTAGGTGGAGAATTTGCCTATCTTAGTAAAAGTTCAAATGGCAGATTTGGACGACGAGAAAGAGAATCTATCGAATTTCTTGCGTAGTCAATTCAAGCTTGAGTCGTCAATAACTTCTACAGGCTTGGAACTAAAGATGGAAGACGTTCCGATTTTTGCTTTGTCAAGAATGGTGAACAAATTTGTTTATCGCAAGAATCTAAACAACTCGCATTGGGTTACTGTGCAAAATAACGTTGTTAAAATCAATAGGTTCAAGCATGGAAAGACAGCGAAGATAAACAAGCACCCAACTACTGCATCGACAATCAAACACGGTTGGTAACAAACAACCTATAATCGAATAAACTTTGATAGAACAAGGATTGGCCTTCCTCCCGGTCTTTGAATCTATACGAAAATGTGGAGAAACATTGTTTTGATTATCATTTGTTATTAAGATGTTATTGATCGACACTTTTTCTAATTTACTAAGAATAAATTCACAAATCTTAAAAATGAAATCAGAAACAACAATGCAATAACATTCAGTTGTGATATTATGGGATTCTTTAAAAAATTCACAGACAGACTCACAGCTCCGGAAGCCACAGCCCAGCTGAAACTTACAAATTACTCTGTCTCCTTAGGAGATAACCTTCAAGGAACACTCAACGTGGCAGCAGGAGAAGACTTTGACACAACAGAAGTACGCTGCGAAATTCTATGCACTGAGCAAGCTAGAGTTCTAAAGAACGTGTATGATCCTGCGCTCAAAACAGAGATTCCAAAAATGGTAGAAGAAACTGTCGTAATCTGTAACTTGAAACCTTCTATTTCAGGACCAACTCATTTCTCAAATGGAGAAAATCGAGACTTTCCAATTAGCATTAACATTCCAGCGGGGTCTACACCAACATCCCAAAATATAGACCGCAGAGTCACGTGGACCATAAAAGGCGTGCTTGCCATACATGGAAGACCAGACCGCACAAGCCAAACCAGCGAAATACAAGTTATCGAGCCAACAGTTCAAGCGACAATACAAAAAGAGGTAATACGGACTGTAGTTATGATTCCATGCAAATACTGCCAAGGCCTCATGGATCAAACATTAACCGCTTGCCCCAATTGCGGCGCGAAAAGAACGATATGATTAGAAAACTTTAGGTGCCCCTATTTCGATTGGCAACAATATCAAAAAGCAATTTTAGCCTCTTTTTAAGCAATGTGATCCATTGACAAAGAAGAAGAGCGAGTACATATGCGCTTGGAATTTCGTTGGATTGCCATTAGGTGCCACTTTCTGAAATGACCGAGTTTGTGTTTGCAAGTTTTGCCAGTTCCTCTGCCCATTCTTTAATGGAATTGTGGTCTCTTGTGTCATAGATTCCAGGTTCCGATTCCTTGAAAGAACCTTCAACTCTATGTCTATCCATTTCCATGGCTCTTTTGGCAAACCAAGGCAGTTTATTGTAGTTGTAAATCCCTCCGAACAATCCTAAGGCGATGGGTTTAAGATGGTATTTGGCTGCTTTTTCTTCAAGATATTTTCTTCTTGCTGTCTCTGCTGCTTCGGGTTTTTCTTTGTCAGTGGCAGAACCGCAACAAACGAAAAGGGCCACTTTTTTGTTTGCAAGTTCTTTTTGGAACCTTTTGAGAAAGTCTTCTGGTTCGCTTGTCCATCTGTGAATTTGGATACCGCTACCTACTATGACAAGATTGAATGGCTCGATGTCTTTGATTTTTTGGTCTTTGGCGTTCACGACTTCAACCTCAAAGCCTTTTTCGCGCAGTGTTTTTGCTATTTCTTCTGATGTGCTGGCCGCAGCTCCGAATCTGGTTCCATAAACGATTAATGCTTTACTTATGCGTTAACACCTCCTTGATTTGAGTTACACGACTTAGTTGGTAGAGTTTTATGCCTATCAGAAGATGCCATATCATCAATAAGAGACCAGCAATGGCTATGCAGAAGACTCCTAATAGGTAAAGGCTTGATACTGGCACGAAAACTAATCCTACAAGGTAAATTAGATCTAAAGAGCTTGCAACAAGCCCAACATATGCGGTTGCTTTGCCAAAGATGTGACCCTTTAGCATGACTGCTGACATCAACATGCCCGCAAGAGCTACAAACAGGAGGCTCATGTAAAAATCTGCACTTTGGTAAACTGCGTCAGGATTGTAGCCGTTAGCAAGTACAGCCTGCCCAGCAGATAGCAATGTTGACTTTTGGACTTCTGTTGTTACGGCAGCATATTGGTTACTAAGCGAGAACACGGGAAGTACAGAGTTTGAAACAATATAAGTTAGAGTACCAAGAAAGCTAAAAGTGAGAGCTAATAGCGTATAGCTTTTGTTGGTCCTTCTTAGGACAACGAAAACTGCGAGAAACATGATTCCAACTAAAGCATAGTTTGCAATATCAAAAAAATTAAGCAACGTCAACCCTAAAAGTGGATTGCCATGAAGCAAAGTGAACCAGCCCTCCACGTTGCCAGGGGGGCACAATCCCAGTCAACAAGGGAATTTCTGCAACGCCAAGATTCCGCCTGAAGACCAAGGCAGCAACCAAAGCGGCGACTGCGCCAACTTTGCAGATGCTTTTCCATGAAGGGTCGAGGACTTGCGAACCACAGGTTATACTTGCATTAGTCATGGGCGGACAACTCTGCTCTTTCCTACTTTGTAATTAAATATTACGGCGATGCCTCCAGCGGCGATTCCGAAAAGCGGTGGAACTACTCCCCCGCCGACTGCTAACATTGCCAAGAGAGCAATATCAAGATCAAACCACTATGCTTTCTTTCCAAGCAAGTTCCAGCCCACACAATCACCAGACCCGCCATAATTATCGTAAGGATACCAGCAGCGAAAAAGCTGGGAATCAAAGTTACCGCAGATTCTCCAGCTAAAGAAGAAGAGACCAACTGAGGCCAAGCCATAATCACAACTCCTTTGGGCGCCACATTTCCCTGCAGAATTTCGCCAGGCCCATGAGACGCCCCCATAAACCCACTTAACACTCCAACAATTACTGCTACAGTTCTTGTTTTGTTCATGGCTTTTGCACCTCAAACCGATTTTGCACGGGCAATTTGCAGATTTCGTTTTCCCCGAGGTCCACTCGAAGAACGCCGTTTTTGCCTTTGACTTCCAAAATTAATCCTTCCTTAAAGGTTGCATGCAAAAGTTCCCCTATGGTACCCTCGACAAGCACTGTATCGCTGGAACCATTAGTTAGCGTAACGTTTTTGAGGTTTCTCTTTGAATTAAGTTCAACGGAGAAAACCCGTTCTCTATTGTTTGATTTAGTTTGCATTTTCTTTCCTCGAAAGCACTATTGAGGCGGGAGTAATGATTAGTTTTATTTGATTCAGATACTAAGAAGTAAGCATTAGAGTGAAAATCTAAGGCAGTGTTAGAAAAAGATGGCTGAAGAATCTGGGTTAGAAAAGTTATTTTTTGAGCTGGCGAGCGAAAGCCGTCTTGGCATTCTACGTGAGTTGCAGAAGGAAAATCTTAAGATGCAGGAAATTGCCCACCGACTTGATATTACTCCAACTGAGGCTTTCCGCCAGCTTGAACGGTTGAGCGCTGCTGGGTTGGTTCAGAGGCAGCCTGACGGCATGTTTGCTCTTGGAGAGTTTGGTAAACTGGTGCTTCAAATTTCTACTTCCTTGGATTTTATCTCAAGATACAAGGATTATTTTTCGATGCATGACTTGATGCGTTTACCGAGCCAATTTGTGAATAGGTTAGGAGAGCTTTCAGGGGCTGAATTGGGGATGGACACAATTGAGTCTTTGAATATGGGTTCGCAGGCGTTTATTGAGGCTAAGCAGTATGCTTGGGGAATAGGAGAAGGCACCATCCCTGGGAATATGACCTCAGTTATGAATCAACATATACAAGAGGGAATACAAATCAAAATGCTTATTTCACAAGAACACCTCCCCCCAAGAGCAAGCCTGCCTCCAACACCGAAAAACGTGGAATTAAGAGGCTTATCGAAACTTCCAGCAATAGTCGTCCTCACTGAAAAAGCAGCTGGCATATGTTTCTACCAAACTGGAGGAAGAGTAGACTACGCTGGCTTCTTCGGCACCGATCCCGCCTTCCACAACTGGGTAAAAGACCTGTTTCTGTACTACTGGGAAAAAGGATTAAGAGTTTAGATTTAACCTTATTTCTCTCTTAACATTTCTAATAGCTTAACGTCAGGATGATGATACCGCTCGTTGTAAGATACAATTTGACCGGTAATTGCCTCTCGTGGACACCAAGAGTAACACGCCAAACATGTCTCACAACCATGTTGCCACACAGGCTTGCCCTCCACCATTTTGATATTTCCTACAGGACAAACTTTTGCACAAGTTCCACAGCCGCTGCAGTTCGTATCAACTTGGAAGCCCTTATCGGCTAAGGGTATGAGCACCCTAAACGACATCTTTGACGAAGCGGCTAGCTTACGGTATCTTCTAGAAAATGCAGGCTTGATGGCAAGGTAAAGTAAAGGAGCCAAAAATATTTTGCGCATAACACCCCGTGTTTCCAATCTACCCTTCTTCTTTGCTGACACGTATTCGCAAATTGTGTTCAGTTTCTCTTTCTGATAGGCGAGTGCTTTTTCCTGCTTTTCCAAGGTGAGTGTTTTGTCACTCATTTTAAGGGTGAATCCTGCTGCGAGTTCACCGCCTTGGGACTTGACAAGTTTTGCAAAGTTTTCTATGGTTGTGCCCGGCATGTTACCACATGTGCAAACTGCAAAAATATATTTTGAGGGCAGGTTCTCCAAATTATGAACAAACCTATTGACAATGAGTGGAATACCGCAATCGTTTGTGGCATAATAAACTGGAAACACAATTCCGACTACATCTGCCTCAAGGCTTAGCTTCGCCTCATTAATCACAGAAGATATTGGGATCAGTTGCCCGCCAATTTTTCCTGCAATTTCTCTTGCCACAAACAATGAGTTACCAGTTCCAGAAAAATAATAAATTATTGCGCTCATTACCAAAGACTTCCATCAATTTTTTTCTGTTTAGCTAAGCACTTTTGTTTTTGAATAATTTGAAATAGAAAAAGTTATAGCTAATAAAATGATTTACTAGTTTGTGATTTTATGCAGTTTTTCACTTTAAAAGATGAAACCAACATTAAACACAAAGTGCTCTTATTGCCTTTAAGCGATACAGAAATGAATGAGGTTTCGGGTCAATGTGCTAAATGTATGCCCTCGATAGCCATTTCATCCTTAATTCAACTGGGACATCCGTATGTTATTGTCGATTTCGGTGGAGCCGATGCTTGGAAAACAGCCATAGCCCTAGACGAAGTTTCTGAGGATGGACATAAAGTCGGGGACGAACTCGCAATGGGAGATGTCTTAACAGTGATTTTGACATCTAAATCCAAAGCCGCAAACATTTCAAAAGACAAGGTCTACATGAAAGTGCCTTTGGAAGAAGTCTTAGTTTTCAGTTTCCTCTACACAGCAGACATGGCGCAAAACTACGCAGTATACAAAATGTATCAAAAATCGAAAAAATGATCAAATCGACGGAAACTAAATAAGCACTCATTTTTTTAAAGTACCTAAAGGTTAGTCTGAACTTTTTTTGCTCGGAAAGTGCTTTTATGTTCTGTTTTTAAGACCAGTTGATTCAAACCAATTTATTGTTCTTTCAAGACCTTCCTCAAAGGTTACG
Source organism: Candidatus Acidiferrum sp. (assembly GCA_035518335.1). Lineage (GTDB taxonomy): Archaea > Thermoproteota > Bathyarchaeia > Bathyarchaeales > Bathycorpusculaceae > Bathycorpusculum. The sequence goes on along the minus strand of DATIXS010000003.1, from coordinate 2,244 downwards.
TTTGGCTTCCACTTTACGAGTTTTTCAAGCTTAGTTGTTTCTGGGCATCGTCTTTTTGGGTCATCTTTAGGCAGTGGGCGAAACTCTATGGGCGAGTCAGAGTTGGTTATTTCTTTAATTTTTTGTGCAAGTTTCAGAATGGTGACTTCTTTTGCGTTTCCAATGTTTACGGTTTCACCTTTTGCATTTTTGCATGCTGCCAACTTCAACAACCCCGAAACGGTGTCTGTTATATAACAAAAAGATCGTGTCTGTTTTCCATCACCATAAACCGTTATCGCCTCTCCAGTCAAAGCCTGCAGAATAAAACGTGACATAGCCCTGCCGTATAACCCGTCTTCTCTCAAACGTGGACCATACGTGTTAAAAATCCTTGGCAACTTCACATTTAAACCATATTGCTTATGATAAGCTACAAGCAATGCTTCTGCATACCGTTTTCCCTCATCATAACATGACCTTGGACCAATCGGGTTAACTTTTCCCCAATAACTTTCAGGTGTAGGAAAAACTTCCGCATCTCCATAAACCTCAGAAGTCGAAGCAAACAACAAAGTAGCATCATTCTTTCTAGCCAACTCCGCCATATTCCCACTTCCCACAGAGCTAGTCTGTAATGTCTCAATTGGGTGAGCCAGATACTCGTCAGGAGAAGCGTGTCCAGCCATATGCAAAATTAAATCAAACTTCTCTTGACTCTGAAACTTACAAACGTCCCTCTTTATGAATTTAAACTTAGAGGAATTCTCTAAATGATTTATGTTCCTCAGTCTTCCAGTTGACAAGTCGTCAACGCCCTTGACTTCAGCGCCCAAATCAACTAGAACATCGCAAAGCCAACTGCCGATGAAACCCGCAGCTCCAGTAACCAACACCTTCTTTTCTGAGAAAAATGTACGCTCCAAGACTCTTACTATTTTTTTAATGTCTTCGTTTATTATTTTATCCATCATATGATTATCGGCCCACTAAACTCGTTCTAACATAGTTAAATTATTTTTATAAGTATTCATTTTCATAGTTCAAATTAAGAGTTATCTTTCTTTCTTGAAAGCATTTTCTCTAAACATGTGTCAATACCTATCAAAACCAAACCGAAGAAAACCATGCAAACGGCAGTAATCAACTTTCGTTTTTCCCGCAAACCCATTTTTTGTTTTAAATTAAGGAGTTTCATTTTCAAAGTAACATGATGGCTTTATACTATGGTTTAAAGATTAGCAAATATTTTTTTTCTGGATCCTCTTTAAGACTTAAACCAAGTTTTTTTGCGTAAGCCTCTATTTCTGACCTAAAATAATCGTTCTTAATCTGAAGTTGACAGTGATTCGGTTCTCTTTGTATTAAATGGACAAAAGAGGGTTCTACCAAATTATTAGCTATTAAATCTCTCAACAGGCTTATCGCTTCAGACCTGTCCAAAGCGTTCTTTCTCCCGAATGCTTTTTGTGCGTACAGAATTAATAAAGATATGCCAATTCCCTCTAAACGTTGCGAATTTTCAAAAATTTTCCAGCGATGTTCTTTTTTTGTTGAAAACTATGAATGTCAAACTAATTCCAATTATTATAAGTAAAGCTGTCCAAGCTGAAAACTCTGGAACCGTTGGTGATGGAGTGGGCGTTGAAGAAGGTGACGGAGTTGGATTAGTTGTTGAAGTTGGAGCAGATGTTGATGCACCCACTATTGTGATTTGTATCGGCGTTGTTTGTATTCCGTAGGTTTGGCTGGATAGGCCGATAATATTGTAGGTTCCCGGCGAGACTGGGTCATCTTGAACTGAAACGTCGAAATTGCATGTCTGCAACCAAGTGAAGTTGGCCGATATGTTTTCTCCGGATTGAAGTTGCGAGATGGTTACAATATCTGGGAAAGCTTTGAAATTTGACCATCGGTATACTTGGCTGTTTGTGTCGTTTGTTACTTGGAAGTCAAAATCGTATCCTGAATGAGTGAAGCTTATTGTTTGTGTGCTGATGTTGGTGATAGTTAAGGTTAGGTTGACTGGTTCGCCTAAGCTGTAGGTGGTTTTGTCTGTTGTCATGGTGAGTTTGAGAGCGCCGCTTTCTCCAGATGCTCCGGTTGATGTTGGCGCACTTGTTTGAGCCGTGGCAAAATGCAATGAGCCAGCAAAAACTAAGCAACTAATCATAATTGTAATCAAAAGTACCCAGAGGAACACTTTTTTCATAGCTTAACCGATTAAACAACGTGTTGCGGTCTCGATAAAAGGTTTATCGTAAA
>DATIXS010000002.1:0-6831 GCA_035518335.1 Candidatus Acidiferrum sp. | reverse complement strand
AGGGCGTGTACCTTGTTTTCTCCAAGTCGATAAGTTTTTTCGACGTCAACTACTTTAACAGACACTCTTTGTTCCCCGAACCGTTAATTAAAAATTCATGCTCGAATATTCTGTAGGTTGTTTATACTAAAAAAGGTTAGGGAGGCAGTCGGAAGTGAACGTACCAAACGTTAAAACTGCAGAGGTGCTGTTTATTTTGGGCTTCGGCGTTTTTCATTTTGCGTTGCCATTTATTTTTTCGCCGAACCTCAATATGGCTAATCTTTTTGGATTTTTGAGGATAGCCGATTTTGTGTTACCTGGATGTTTTATTTTGGCAATTATAAGTATTGTTTTTTATGTTGTTAAGAGCCGTTATCTGGCAGCATTACTTGCCTTCCTGTATGGAGGAGGCGTCATTTTTCATGTGTTATTTCTTTCAGGATTGTTTCCGTCGGTGATTATAGTTCCAACAAGTCTGATTTCCATTGCTGGCATCGTGATAGATTCTCTCTGTATTATAGCAATTTATGATTACTACAGCCGAGTTCAGCTAAGTCATTAACTACTGTCTAATTGACTCAACTATGTTTTGTTTTGAAGCTCGGTCAGCGGGGTACACGGCGCTGATGACTGCAGTTAAGATTGCGAGCACCAATGTAATTGCCATGGCGGCAAAAGGTATCATGAATGCCATTGGGAAACCTGCTACACGCATATAACTTACTGTAACCCTGTGAAACATTAAACCAACTGTTACGCCCATGGCAAATCCTACAACCCCTAAGAAGGTTGCTTCGCCAATTATTGATGTTACTACCTGAGATTTGCTCATGCCTTGTGATCGGTAAATTCCAATTTCTCGTCGACGTTCAGCCACATTCATAATCATTATCGCCGCTACTCCTATTCCTGCATTCAAGACTGCAAAAATAACAATTGAGTATAAGATGTAGAATATTTGGTCAATTGAGCTACTTACTCTTTGGACTGCGTCATTGTAGGTTGTTATGCTTAGTTTGTATTCATTTCCATACGAGTTTTGAATGTTGTTTTTGGTTTGGTCAATGTTTGTGTTAGCGTTAACTTTCACAAAGAATAGGTTTGCCTGACCGGTGTAGTTGGTTGATGAGTTTGGAAATGTCTCATTGAGGTTGTGGTACGAAATGTATGAAGCTTCGGAGAGCATGAAATTGCCAAAAGACATGATGTCAAGCCACGCACCCTGAGCTATGCCGACAACGGTATAGTTGTTCCAGGCTAAAACTGGGACTGTGTAATTATATTGAATAGTTCCGTATTGTGTTTGAACTTCTTCTGTGCGGTTCTCATATGCAATGTAAAGAATTTTGACGGTGTCCCCAACTGACGAGTTAAGCGACTTAGCAAGAGGCGAAGTCAGGATGATGGTGTTGGAATCATTTAACTTCTCAAAGACGTTTGATTGCGTATCATCGCTAAACGTCATTGACATGACCTTTGGGTAAGAGGTTGGATCTATAGCGAGAATTGTTGAGGAAGAATTTATTGAAGAAGAAGAGTCGCCACTTTGAATTATTGTTTGGTCAGGAACTACAAGGACTGGCGTAGTTGCTTTCACAGTGCTAATACTTGTGATGTTATCGGTGAAGGATTTTGGAATTATATTATCTGATATAACCGTTAGGTCTGAGCTGGAGAATGAGCGAATCACATTCTCTACTCCTGCAACTGTTCCAATTTGTGCTCCACTCATCACAACGACTAGACTTAGTGACATGCCAATGAGTGCAAAGCAAATTGTACTTCTAAGCAAATTGCGCTCGACATTTCTTGAAATAATTTTTCTAGTTTTTCCAAAACCAAACAAGCTGCGTTCAATTACTGGACCACCGCTTCTTAACAAGCCAGCAGCAAGTAGCGTTACGCCAAGCATCGCTATTGGGGCAAGTGCTGATACTACGTATAAACCGATGCCATACTGAGAAAAGATATCAAACCAAACAAAAATGAAAGAACCAAAAATAGTTAAAGGCAAACCCACAAGGATTAACTTAAGGGCGGTGCGTTGTTTGCCTGGTTTTCTCATTGATGGGCGAAGTGCATTGATTATGTCTGTTCTGCATGCTGAAAGGGAGGGGAAAAGTCCACCAATCATTACTGTTAACAAACCTGCGGCAGCACCTAAAATTAAATGCTGAATTGTGGTTGGAGGAAAAGAAAATCTAAATGCAATTCCCGGCGCGAAAGGTTGAAAAATCTTTGAAGTTAAGTAACGGAAAATATCAGTGACGAAAAGACCTGAAACTAGCCCTATTGCTACTCCAATTACTCCTAAAATCAGGCTTTCTGAAAAGAAGATCCAAAAGACTTGTCGTGTAGACGCGCCCTGTGATCGTAGTATGCCAATTTCATGTGTGCGTTCACCAATGTTCATGTACATTGTGTTTAGAACTATAACTATGGCGACGCAAAGAGCCATTACAGACATAATTTGCAAGCCACTTTGCAACCCTGTTGTTGCTCGACTTACAATGGTCAGAAGACTTTCTTTGACGGGGTTAACAATGTAATCGTGGCCTAACCTGTTAGTTAGGTCGTTTACTACTGCGCTTGTTTGTTTAGAATCAGTGAGTTTAATGCTTATAGAATTAATCTTGTCTGTTGCGTTAAAAATTGTTTGTGCTTTGGTTAAGTCGACATAAATTCTGTATCCGCTATATCCTTGGCCAAACATAGAACCATATTGATTTTCAAATTGACTTGAGTGATAAAGACCTACAACAGTAAGGGTATAATTGTTTGTTTGAAAGTTCGGAAAAGTGCCCGTTTCAACGTTAAGGAGCATATTTTGTCCTATGGTATAATTTAGCCGATCGTCTGCCACGGCATATGAGCTATTGCTTGGCAACTGAAGGGTACCTGTAATATTTGTGGCTGTCGAATCGAGATAATCAAAATCTGTGAGGCTTTTTAATCCAACAATTGTAGATCCAGTCCAATCTGACCCTTCTGAAATGTTTCCTTCTTCGTTTAGTCTTCCATAAAACTTCTCAACTCCATTAGTGTGACTAACAGTCGAGAGAATTGTCTGGTTGAATGGTAAGTTTAGTGCTGACCTAACACTTACATCGACGTTTCCGATTGCCTGATTGACAGTAAGTCCGAATTGACCATAAACGCTGTCAAAGGCGATGTTTACTCCAACAATAAGCGTTACTCCTAAGATAACGGCTATGATGGTTAAGGAGTTACGAAGTTTTCGTTTAGGTATGTTCCTAAACGCTATTGTAGTGAAAGACAAGAATGTGCCTCTTTCAGCCAAAAATGAACTTTTAGTGATTATAAAAAGAGGTTTTAGTTATATATAAAACTTAATTACCTAGTTTGTGGTTAATATCAATTGGCTTGTTTGGCAGTTAGATTATTTCTTACTGGCAATCCGGGAAAAAGGAGATTTCTGACAAAATGTTTACGGGTCTAAAAATTAGAACGTATGATTTTCTAGGACAACAAGAGTTTTTCAAAAAACGTTACTTAAGACAGCAGTGGCGCTCAATGGCTCTTACAGGGGAAGATGGCGACGCTGTAGAAACAGTTAGTCATTGTCCAACTTGGTTTTCTGCGCTCGTTTCAGGGGCGACACCGTATTTTCTTAAAGGACAGGGCGTCGCGGGTATGACTGATTTGTCTTATCCATTGGCGAATCCTGTGTTCGGTGATTTGTTTGTTAACCAGTTTAAAATTGGAAAAGTAGATGCAACATTGGTGCCAAGTTTTGTGCCGCTTGCAATCACGGAGGTAAAGCCTCTTCCAAAAAGTGTTGTAGTTTCATACAAGGGTATTGGCGGCGGACCCGACTTGATTCGGTTATTTTCAAGCGGGGCAATCCGTTGCACTGAACGGCCATTAAACCCACATGGCAGATCTTTTGACACTGAATACAAACTTTACAAAAAAGTTGTGATTGGAGTTGATGATACTGATTCTTCTGTCAAAGGTGCAACCTTCAACACAGCGCTCCAATTAGCTTCAGTTCTTAATAACTCTTCAAAGGATTATCGTTTTCTTCGGTTGACCTTATCTTTGAATTGGCCAGCAAACCCCGTAAAAACAACGAATAACGCATCTTCAGCTTTGGTTTTCGCCGTCACTCCTGGAAAGGAGGAGGCATTGGTGCGTGATTTTGAGCGGTTGATTAGGAAATACTCGATTTCCAAAGAAACGGGCATGGTGGTGATGACTAAGGTTCGATCGCCAGAAGTGCTAAAAACCTATGCCAGAAAAGTTAAGCGGAAGCAGGTTACGGTTTCTGAAGCATTCAAAGCCGCGGAGGAAGCTGGAATAAGAACTATACCCATAACAGGTGAACGGGGCTTAATTGGTGCAACGGCGGTTGTAGGATTGGTTGATGACCCTGAAGAAGCAGTTACTCCTGTAGCCCCGACTGAAACTGCTGGATAGTGGTTTCTTATGAGGTTCCCAAGGGGTAAATGGATTCGCTTCGCCGTTATTTACCTAACGTGGCAGGTTGCTTTTTCAGTAGCTGTTTCCCCTCTGGGATTCAAAATATTGTCTGCAAAACAAATGGGGTTTACAATAGGGACTGTTTGGCTTGGTCTTCTTGTTGCATTCGTAGTATTAACGATCACAACCTTGCTTGCCCGAACATCCTTAGCTTATGGTTTATACTCTAAAGGTTTAAGCTACATTAAGACAAAGGAAGAATTCGACAAGTTCTGGACCACTTCGCTTAGAGGGTGCGACGATGGAATAATAGCTGAGACGCATTGGAGCGGAGCAGTCCTGCCTCTATTTATGTTGGGTTTCGCTGCCATAGGAATTCCATTCCCGTTCAACGCTATTCCTGCAATGATTGCAAGATGGGCAACACATGTTGGTGCGCACGTTCTTTTTCCGAAGGAGAAGTCTGGAGAGAGAATGTTCGGAGGGATGAACTTTATTGCTAAGGGTCTTGCTTACGAGGATACTGTTGCTTCTATTAGTTTCCTTTTGTCAGGAAATATCATAGCTCCAGTTTTGCTGCATCATTTGGGAGCTTACATCTCAACTTTTGCAGGAAACAAAGAACGGATCGCCAAACACTTAGGAGTGTAAGTTGGATGGTTGGGGGGGTTGAAAAAACAAAAACTAAGTCGATCGTTCTCTTGGTTATTCTATTTGCCAGTAGCTTTCTTTTGGCAAACCCGTTAGGTGTCAAGGCTCAAGCTACCACAAATATAGTGAACATTCCAGTGACTTTTCATAATAATTCGCAGATTATTAATGATCCAAATGGTTCTTTTTGCGTTTTCGACGGCGCGGACGGCTCAACTGCACCAGTTAACCCAACGCAGACCAATCTGATCTCAGAAATTACAGGTCAACAAGTTGTGTACGGCATGTCCTTTTCCTACTGGTCTGCAGTCATTATTTGGGCAATAAAGTTGCCCACCGATTTGCATGTAGACGGCCAAGTAAATATTAAGACCTTCATAAGCAGCACTTTTAAGATTAGCGGATTTTTCAGCGGCGGAGGATACGGAATGGGTCTAGTAGACATTGACCAGAATAACAATGAAGTACAACAATTCGTAACTCAAGCTCCCTACACGCAAGGCAACAACCCATTTACAGCTACGCCAGCCCAATATAGCGTAAACACAAATATTGACTACACATTCAAAGCAGGACACTCAATCGGTTTCGCAGTCGGTTTAGGCGCAACCTCGCCAGGCTTCACAGCAACAGTATATTTTGATTCACCATCATACACATCTGGAGCCACGCTTCCTATTGAAGAGACAACTCAATGTCAAAGCTTCTCAGCCAACGGACAAAATATAGCGATCGTAAGTGACTCAGCAATTTCAGGGTGTCAATTTAATTCCGCCTTAAACACCCTTCAATTTCAAGCCCAACTAATCAGCGGCACAACCGGATACTGTAACGTCAGCATCCCCAAAGCTCTTATGCAGTCACCCTTCACTGTTTCCTCAGCCCAACAAACTATCCCGACAACGTTGACATCAAACTCAACCTATTACCAACTATATTTCACACACACAAGAAACAACAATCCAATTCAAATAACTGGGACAGCAGCTTCCTCCTCTCCAACAGCCAAACCAACGACCTCACCAACAACCTCAGGAGCTCCCACAGGCACAACTTCAACATCAACATCACCAACGCCAACACCAACTTCTCCCAATACGACACCCCAAACAACAACACCGACTACACCACCCATCCCAGAATATCAATTTCCAAACATCCCTGCAACAGTTTCGATAATAGCCATTTTCTCAATGCTTACTGCTTTGTTTTGGAGAAGACGTTTGGCAAGAGGGCCCTTTTCGCTTTAATTTTTAGATAACTAACCATTCCAGGCTGCAACAACAGCGGAAAAAATTGGTCGCCCTGTTAACGTTTAATTTCTTTCGCTTGATTTGTACCTTTTGACGGTTTTTTTGCAGTATTTTTTTTCTTTGTGTTTTAGATTGTTTTTTAGATTTAGAGCTTGAATTGCTTGGTGGTTGAGTCAAAAAAAGTCAAGAATAGTCAAGAAAAGTCAAAATTAGTCAAAAAAGTTAAAGTAAGTTAACAAAAGACAAAATATAACAATTGGATGAATTACAAAGTTTTAATTCAAAAGTCAGGTCAAAGAAACCTTTTTTCTGCGAGAAAATTTTTGTGTTTGGTTTGGATTGCTTTCTAGATTCAGGGTTTTCTACGGTTGCAGGCTGTGTTCAGAGGCTAGAAAAGGTTGTTCGAATAAACTTCAAAGAGATCGAAAAATACAGAAAGGAGTTTTTCACCCCTGTAGTCTCGAAAAAGAAACCGTCTGCAAAGCTCCAAAATCAACATTCT
>DATIXS010000001.1:0-2444 GCA_035518335.1 Candidatus Acidiferrum sp. | reverse complement strand
ACAAACTATAGCGATTTAAACGACCACCGACCAGGGTTCAAAGCTGTTCAAGAAGCAAAAAACGTATTCAGTCCATGGATGATTAACGGGTTTACCAAAAATGAGATCCGCGAAATAGCTAAAACCATGGGACTGAGCGCTCATGATAAGCCCGCATTAGCGTGCTTAGCTTCAAGAATACCGTTTAATGAAAAGATCACTGCCGAAAAGTTACGCAGAATCGACAAAGCAGAGCTAGCTGTAAAGGCGATAATTGGAGTTAAGCAAATTCGAGTCAGAGACCATAACGGGCTAGCAAGGATAGAAGTTGGAAAAACCGAAAGAGCTCTTCTTTGCAATGAAGAAGTTCAGAACAAAATAAATAAGGAATTAATGCAGCTTGGCTTCAAATATGTCACCGTTGACTTAGAAGGATACCAAACCGGCAGCATGCTTCGGACGCTGAATAGATCAAAACAGCCTACTTAAGCACGCACTATTGTTCGTCTAGCTACAGCGAAAGCGAGTGTTAACAACCATTAAACTTATATCGATGTGATATGACTATGTCGACATGTCGGTGTAGATAATATGCTTAAAGGGCTTCTTAAAATGTCAATGCTGAAAATAATCTCCGAAAACAAAGCCACAGGCTACGATATCATAAAAAAAGTGAACACGCTGACTGGCGAAAAGCCAAGTACAGGATCCGTCTATCCACTCCTCAAATCCATGGTGAAGAAAGGATGGATAGTTGGAAAAACAGTTGAGGGCAAAACTATTTATGAAATTAGTGATTCTGGCAAAAAAGTGGTACATGCACATGATTCAATGGGGAATTATTACACTCAGAAAATCAGTGGTTCAATTTCTTTAGCAAATGATACTTTCAACGACCTACACGTGACATTAATCGATGACACAACTCTTGTCAATCCCGTCGTTAAGGAAGTCTCCAGCCTTCTAGCACATGGAATCGCGCCAGAAAAAATCAACCGAGTTCTCTCAAAGTCGTTGGCAGCTCTACAAAAACTGGAGTGAATGAGGGCACATTATGGAAGATAATGTTGTATCGGTGCAGGGGCTCAGCCATAGTTACGGAAAATTGCGGGCTGTTGACAAAATAAGCTTCGATATTAAGAAAGGACAGATTTTTTCGTTTTTGGGACCAAACGGCGCAGGCAAAACGACCACGATAAATTTGTTAATAACCTTGATGCCGATACAAGAAGGAAAAGTTACCATCGCTGGATTCGACGTAGCAAAAGAGAAAGGCGAAGTGCGCAAATCCATAGGTGTCGTGTTTCAAGATCAAAGACTTGATCGAGACCTCACTGTCTGGGAAACACTTGATTTCCACGGCAGAATATATTCAATCCCAAAAGAAATCCGAAGATCGCGAATTGACGAACTTTTAGTGCTTGTTGAATTGGATGATAAAAGAAATGAGTTAACCAAAAACTTAAGCGGGGGAATGAAGCGGCGACTGGAAATCGCTAGGGGACTCATGGTGAAGCCCAAGGTATTATTTCTTGATGAGCCAACAATAGGTCTAGACACTCAGACTAGAAAACGCATATGGTCCTACATCAAAAGGGTAAACAAAGAAGAAGGAGTGACCGTGCTCCTTACAACTCATTACATGGATGAAGCCGACCAAAACAGCGACATAATTTGCATTATAGATAAAGGAAAAATAATGGCAAACGGAACGCCTGAGAACTTGAAGAAGTCTCTCCGGCAAGACTGTACCCAACTTCAGACCGACAATGATGAGAAAGCTGGTCAACTAATCAAAGACATACCAGGCATAAACCAAATCAGAAACACATCCGACGGTTTGATTATTCAGTTCAAAGAAAAAGTGCAACCAATCACAAAACTAATTGACCTCCTCAGAAACGAAGACATCCAAATAATAAGCATCATTTTGGTGAAACCAACATTGGATGACGTTTTCATTCAGTACACGGGAAGAGGATTAAACGAAGTTAATCAAGAAAATAGCGGATAAAAAAACTTTAGGAGAGGAATAATAGCGTGGAAAAAGGGTTTATTGCAATTTATTGGCGTGACATGATCAAGTTCTCTCGTAACAGAGCTCTTCTCTTTTCCGCCTTGATTCAGCCAGTGCTTTGGCTGGTTCTTTACGGCATATCAATGTCTAGCAACATTAACATTTTTTTCGCAAACGGCTCTGCTCCTTCTGGTGCAGTTTCAGTGAGTTATATGACGTTCATGACTGCAGGTGTGGTGGGTATGACTATTCTTTTCACCTGCCTGTACTCAGGGCAGAATATTCAATTTGACAAGCAGTATGGGCTGATGAAAGAGATTGTAGTTTCGCCCATGCCTCGTTCTCAAATACTCTTAGGTGAAACTTTAGGCGGAATCACAAAAGCCTTGATCCAAGCTGTAATCGTAATCTTATTTGGGTATGTTCTTGGAACCCAGTTTTTCTTTGG